>JAHEYE010000227.1 GCA_023251695.1 Sphingobacteriaceae bacterium
AAACGGTATTTGGTAAGCATGATAAATGCTTTGAATTTTGAATAATCGGCGGTTTCTATTTTAATATCCTGGGAAGTTGTATTCAAGGCGGGACAAATGTAACAATTAATTTTTTTGAAGTTCGAATAAACTAAAATAATCACCTTTCGAATTTAACAAATCCTGATGTGTCCCTTTCTCGGTAATTTTCCCGTTTTTCAGATACAAAATCAAATCGGCATGACGGATGCTTGAAATACGCGGACTAATAATAATGCAGGTTTTGTTTTTCATTATTTTTTTCAGATTCTGCAAAATTAAAGCCTCTGTTTCAGTATCCACAGCAGATAAACAATCGTCGAAGACAAGAACCTCAGGGTTTTTTATTATGGCACGGGCAATGGATATACGTTGTTTTTGTCCGCCTGAAAGCGTAATACCTCTTTCCCCAACCATGGTATTAAATTTATCCGGGAAGGATTCGATATTGTCGTAAACAACAGCATTTTTAGCCGCTTCTTCAATTTCTGTTTCGGTATACTTTTGCTCTGATGCAAACGAAATGTTATTGGCGATGGTATCGCTGAATAAAAAAACTTCTTGCGGCACAATACCCATACTTCTTCTTAAGTTGTAAAGGTTAAGATATTTAATGTTTTTTTCATCCAGTAAAATTTCGCCTTCGGGTGTATCGTAAACTCTGCTTAACAATTGAGCAATGGTTGATTTGCCTGAGCCAACAGGACCGGTAATACCAAGAATTTGTCCTTGCTTAACTTCAAAAGAAATATTTTTTAATGCGGTAATCCCTGTTTCGGGATAGGTAAAAGAAACATTATTGAATTTGATGTTGCTGCTTATAGTGGATGCTGAGGGCGATTCATTTTTTATTCCAGCCGCTGTTTGTAAAAATTCGTTGATGCGCGTTTGTGAGGCAGCAGCTCTCTGAATTAATGATGTAACCCAACCTAAAGCAGCGAAAGGCCAGGTTAGACGATACACATTCATAATAAATTCAGGAATGTTGCCGGCTTCAATTTTCTTCTGCATTACCAGATAGCCTCCAAACCAAATCGTAATCATCACACTCAAACCAATCATTAATACCATTGTTGGCTGGAAATAAGATTCGATAGTAGCAAGTTTCAGATTTTCTTTTTTATACACGTCGCCTTTCTCATCCATGCTTTTGGTAAAGTAATCTTCCTGTGCATAGGCTTTAATAACTCTTATAGAAGCAAAACTTTCCTGGGCATGCGAGGTAAGGTTAGATAATTCCTGCTGAACTTTAATGCTGCGTTTATTAATCTTATCCGACACCTTGTAAATAATAAAAGAAAGAATCGGGAGAGGAATAAATACCATCAAGGTTAATTCCCAATTCACGTTGAGCATAAATGCCAGAACAGTAATTACTGTAACAACAGTGTTTGCTAAATACATAACAGCCGGACCTGTATACATACGGACTTTACTTACATCTTCTGTAATACGGTTCATTAAATCACCTGTCGCTTGTTTTTTGTAGAAATCCGCATCCAGAGCCTGATAATGCGAATAAATTTCATTTTTTTGATCGTACTCAATATGCCGGCTCATAACAATAATAGTTTGGCGCATCAAAAACATGAATAAGCCGCTGACGAGTGCAAGGGCGATAATGGTTAAACTATATTGAACAAAAATAAAAGAGTCTGAAAAATTGTTTTCAGAAATGTATTTTAAAATAGTGTTGGTGGCCTTGCGTACAATTACAGCCTGATAAGTTCCGAAAATGGTCGACAGTGAAACAAACAAAATCCCCATCAGCAAAAGCCATTTGTATTTAAAGAAGTAATGGTTGAGGGAGAAAAGGGATTTCACTTTGTAAAGTTACCTTAATAAAAGGAATATTGACTGAAATGTTTGTATTTTTACGGCAAATGATGTGGCAGGTAATACGGTATGTGATGAGTTTTGGAATGGATACATTTTACAAACGCTTGGCCATTAAAAACCGTCAGAACGTGGCTGTAAAAGGTCCTGTTATTGTTGCTATTAATCATCCCAATGCATTTATGGACCCCGCTATGTTTAGTTATGTGGCATACCCTCCTAAATTTTATTTTTTAGCACGCGGAGATGTTTTTAAACCCGGTATTACTACCCGTATTCTTGAAAGCATTGGTATCGCACCAATTTTCCGGATGCGTGATGGGGGAAAAGAAGGTTTAAAAAAGAATGATGAAACATACCGCCGTGTTTTCACGATGCTTAAGAAAAATAAAAAAATAATAATTTTTGCTGAAGGACTTTGTGTACAGGAAAGAAGATTGCGTCCCTTGAAAAAAGGCGTTCCACGAATGATATTCAATGCCATGGAAGATATTAACCGTGAGGATTTAACTGTGGTTCCTGTCGGAGTTAATTATGGCGATCCAAAAAAATTCAGAAGTAATTTATTTTATAATGTTGGTGAACCTATTAAGGTGGCCGATTGGATGGAAGAATACAAAGCGCAACCTGCACGGACAATGAATGCGTTTATTAAAGTTCTGGAACCAAAAATGAAAGAACTTATCGTACATATTGATAATCCGCAAAATGATAAATTGGTGGGATGGATGGAAGAGATGTTTTTACGCGACTGGTGTAAACAACAAAAACTGAATTATAAGAACCTTGATCACGAATTAAAAATGTCGCAACAAATTGCAGCTATTGTAAATAAAGCGGATGTTGAGAATAAAAACATTATTGATTCCTTAAACGAAAAGTCTAAAATCTATTTTGATAATTTAAAGAAATGTAAAATCCGCGATTGGTTAATTAATATGAATTATCAGTCAAAAGTAAATTGGTCACATTTTTTAGTAAATACAATTGTTTTGATTTTATTTTCTCCATTTTGGATTCGGGGAGTATTAGGAAATTACTTGCCGTACAAGGCCTCAGAAAAAATAACTGATAAATTGGTTAAGAATGTTGAATTTCATTCGTCATTTAACATGGCTATTGGAATGCTTTTATTGTGGATTTTTTATTGGCTCCAGTTTTATATTATATTTAAAATAACAGGAAATATAGGGTGGGGCGGATTGGCAATGCTTATTTCTTTTTTAACCGGAAAATTTGTGTTGTATTATTATCCGTTTATGCAGAAAACTTTGGGATTATTCCGTGCACTAACCAAAAAACAGCAGATGAAGGCTTTAGGGGAGCAGAGAAGGGAAATTCTTGAACTGGTTGCAGGGATTAACAAAAATTAGTAATTTAGTTTGGTACGTAAATTGTTTGATTACGTTATAAGAATTAAAACATGAAACGCTTTAAATCAATAACCTTAACCACTTTTGCCATTACGGTTGTTGCGACATTATGTTCAGCCGGGTATTATGTATCGACAAAAAAGGCGGAGCTAGTTTCCATAATTTCTCAAAATGATCAAGTGATTGATTTACCTGTAAACCCAAGTACTGCTTTTAAAGAAGGAGAAGTTTTAGCTTACCGTTTGCATTATGGTATTATTGATGCGGGTGTAGCAATTCTGGAAGTGAAGCCAGCTATCATGGAAATTTCCGGCCGGCAGGTTTATCATGTTGTGGGAAACGGTTATTCGAAAGGAACATTTGATTGGTTTTTTAAAGTGCGCGACCGTTACGAAACATTTATTGATAAAGATGCCATGGTGCCATGGATGTTTGTGCGTCGGGTTGATGAAGGCGGTGTAAAATTCAGTCAGGATTATGTTTTCAATCATTACACTAAAAAAGTGGATGTTGGGGCGGGTGAAAAATATGATGTGCCTGTTGGAATTCAGGATATGCTTTCGGCTTTTTATGCCGCACGTAATTTAGATTTTAGCGAAGCAAAGGAAGGTGATGTTTTTGCGTTGAATAGTTTTATTGATAAGGAATTATGGCCGGTTAAGATGAGATTTATAGGAAGGGAAACTATTAAATGCGAAATAGGAACTTATAAATGTCTGAAATTTGCACCTATTGTTCAAAAAGGCCGTGTGTTTAAAAGTGAAGAAGATTTAACCGTTTGGATCACGGACGATAAAAATCACATTCCGTTAAGGGCTCAGGCGAAAATTTTAGTGGGTTCGGTAAAAATGGATATTACTTCTGCAAGTAATCTTGCCAACGAAAGTTCAAAAGTGAATTAATTATTCTTTTATTTTACAAACAAGACTGGTATCCTTGTTGTTTTTGCTGCAAGCGGCTTCTTTATTTTTTTTAGTGGCGTAAACCAATACATGCGATTTTTGAACAGGCATTGTATAAACGTATTCGCATTCGCATGCATAGGGTTTAATACATGAATAAACCAGCATTAAACAAAAACCTCCTATCAGTATTTTTTTAATCATTACTTATCAATTAATTGACACGTTTCAGTACTGTCGGCCAGATTAGCACAGGCTTTTTTAGAATCTTTTTTATTTCCATTTATATAAAAAATGCCGGTATCTTGTCCGGATTGTGCGGCCTGAAGGGAGCTGTCGTAACAGGCACATCGCCTCGCCTTGTTGCAGGAGAAGAGCAGAAAAAGAGACAAGGATATGTATAAAAGACCTTTCACAATTATTTGAGTGAACAACTAGCGTTGGGATAGGAGACTGTATAAGTGTTTTGCTGTGCCAGACAATACTGCTTTGCTTCACTTTTTTTCACGTTGGTATAAGTGAAATCGCCCAACTCACTTCCGTTTTGTGAACATACACAATGACGGTCTTTCCGGCATGAGCAAAGTACAAATGCAGCCAGGGCTAAAACAAAGAAACATTTTTTCATATTTTAAAACTTATACTACAAAAGTAATTTATAAATTTAGAATTCAAAATTATATGAATTATTTAGCCCATTCATTTTTATCGTTTAATAACGAGGCCCTTACGGTCGGGAATTTTATTGCTGATCACATAAAGGTAAGAGATACGGGCCATTTGCCTGAAGAAATACAGAAAGGAGTTCTTTTACACCGACGGATCGATTATTTTACTGATTCACATCCTTTGTTTATCAAAAGCAAACGTAATTTTTACAAAGGATTTGAGCGATACAGTGGAGTTCTGACAGATATTTATTACGATTATATATTAGCTAAAAATTTTAGAAAATTTTCGGATATAGATCTAAAACCCTTTACTCAGAATATATATTCGGTTTTACAAAACAATTTGCAACATTTACCGGAATCATCACAACGTTTTTTAGAGTATGTGGTTTCGAATAATACGTTTTACGAATATTCAAAGATTGAGGGGATAGAGCTTGTATTAAAACATTTGTCGTACCGCATTAACCATGGCGTTTTTTTAAATGAATCATTGCCCTTGTTTCTTGAGAATGAGAAATCAATTGAAGAGGATTTTATAGAATTTATGCGGGATTTGATTAAAGACGCAAAAAGCTTTAAATAACGTTTCCGTCTTTCATTACCAATTTGCGATCGGCCATATCTGCCAATTCCGTATTATGAGTAACGATTACAAACGTCTGATTGAATTCTTTTCTTAAATTGAAAAACAAACTATGCAACTCTTGTGCTGTTTTACTATCGAGATTTCCTGAGGGTTCATCGGCAAATATAATTTTAGGATTATTGATTAGTGCTCTCGCCACAGCCACGCGTTGCTGTTCGCCGCCCGATAATTCAGAAGGTTTATGTGTAAAACGGTCTTTCAATCCCAAATAATCCAGTAATTCTTTTGCTTTGGTTTGTGCTTGTTTTTGAGAGGCTTTAGCTATTAATGCCGGCATGCACACATTTTCAACCGCATCGAATTCGGGTAGCAAATGATGGAATTGAAAAACAAATCCAATATTCTGATT
>JAHEYE010000228.1:0-2072 GCA_023251695.1 Sphingobacteriaceae bacterium
ACCGGTTTATTAAGTGGCCCTCCCGGCATGGTTAGTTATACTTGGACTCCTCCTGTAGGACCAACTGTTAACACTTCAACCATAATGGCTACCACTCCGGGAACTTATATTTGTGGTACCACAGGATTTATTACATGTCAGCCAGGTAAAACTTACACATATATTGTTAAGCCATCTCCGCTTGCATCATTTGTAAATAACACTTCTTGTTTAACTGCTCCGACTTCTTTCACCAGCACTTCAACACTTAACGGTGGTTCGGGTATTACTAATTTTAACTGGACATGGGGTGACCTTACGGCCAATACGATTGGTGGCGGTGCTAATATGCCGCAACACACGTATGCTAATTCTGGTGTCTTCCCCGTGCAATTGCTGGTCACGAATGCGGATGGCTGTAAAGATAGTATAACGCAAAACGTCACGGTCAACGGTCTTCCCATTGTAGATTTCACTTTCAATAATATTTGTGAGGGGGCACAAACTAATTTTAATAATACAACCAATGCCAACGGAAATACAATGACTAATTGGTACTGGGATTTTACAAGTAATGGTTCTGTTGATAATACAACTTTATCGCCAAATCTTACTTACCCTTCGAGCGGTGTATTTAATGTCACATTGATAGGCGTTACAAGTGTAGGATGTTCAGATACGATTGTGAAACCGGTGAATGTATATTCAAATCCGATTGCACGATTTGGATTTACAAAAACCTGTTTGGGAGATTACACCAATTTCTGGGATAACTCATACGTTAACGGAAATAATGGTACAGTTAATCAATGGGATTGGGATTTGGACGGATTCCCTGCTTCAATTGAGGCAACCGGTCCAAACGTAAATACAATGTTCAACACCATTGGTAATCATCCAGTAGGATTAACAGTAACAACATCTTTTGGTTGTAAAAGTACGACAACATTAAATGTGTTTGTAAATGCAATTCCGGTTGTTGATTTTGTTGCCGATAAAACTCAAGGTTGCGAAAAATTACCTGTGTTATTTACCAACCAGTCATATATTGCTGTAGGTAGCATTGCTACATACTCTTGGAATGTAGGAGATAATACATCAGCACAAAGTTATACCATAGCGCATACTTACCCTTATGGTTTATATTCTGTAACATTAACAGCTATATCTGACAGCGGTTGTATTGCACAAAAAATTAAACCGAAGTACATTGATGTATGGCCAACACCTGTTGCTGATTATTTTGCTAATCCGCAAACAGCTGATGTATTGGAGCCAATCATAAACTTCAATAACACAAGCGCAGGTTATAATCAATTCTGGTGGTATTTTGGTGACATCAGTCCTGTTGATTCTACACATAGTAATCCGCAACATACTTATAGCGATGAAGCAGCGACTAGTTATATGACTACTTTAATTATCAAGAATAACTTCGGTTGTACCGATACTGCGCAACACTTAGTTGTTATAGATCCGGCTTATGTCATTTATATTCCGAATGCCTTTACACCAAACGGCGATGGATTAAATGACGTATTTCAGGCTAAAGGTTATTACTTAAGCAAATTCGATATGGTAATTTACGATCGTTGGGGTGAGCAGATATTCTCATCTAATGATATCCATAAAGGATGGGACGGACACGTTAAAGGTAAACTAGCTGAAAACTCAGTTTACGTTTGGAAAGTGATTGTAATTGATACAAAGCATAAACGACATGAGTTAACAGGACATGTTACCTTAATGAAATAAAAATTAGACAAACATAAAAAAACCCGGACTTAAACAGTTCGGGTTTTTTGTTTTATACACTTTCTTCCTTTTCGGAGTTTAATAGTTTTTGTGGTAGTGGATTCTATGCCGGAATCAAAAAACTCAACATAAATAACTTTCCAAGGGCGAAATTTGCATGTAAAAGAATCTTTTTCGAAAATGTTGTGGCCCTTTATCCGGTTAATTAAATCGTGCGTTTGACCAATATAAATTTTATCATATTGTTCGCTATAAAGAATATAAACACAAAATGTTTCTTCCATGAAAAAGCCCTCTAAAGAGGGCTTAATGTAGCGGAGGGGGAGCTCGAATCCCCG
>JAHEYE010000228.1:2082-5761 GCA_023251695.1 Sphingobacteriaceae bacterium
TTTGACCAATATAAATTTTATCATATTGTTCGCTATAAAGAATATAAACACAAAATGTTTCTTCCATGAAAAAGCCCTCTAAAGAGGGCTTAATGTAGCGGAGGGGGAGCTCGAATCCCCGTCCGCCTTAGGCGGATATGAATCCTGTGCTCTTAAAAATTTCTTTATTCATTTTTATCCAAGCTCTTCCCTTTCCACCTTTCAATAATTTTTCACGTTGTAAAGCTTCTTTACGGGAATTAAAAAATTCAACATAAATAACTTTCCAGGGACGAAATTTACATGTAAAAGAATCCTTTTCGAAAACATTATGGCTTTTTATCCGGTTAATTAAATCGTGCGTTTGACCAATATAAATTTTATCATATTGTTCGCTATAAAGAATATAAACACAAAATGTTTCTTCCATGAAAAAGCCCTCTAAAGAGGGCTTAATGTAGCGGAGGGGGAGCTCGAATCCCCGACCTCAGGGTTATGAATCCTGTGCTCTAACCAGCTGAGCTACCCCGCCGTATTATTATTTTAATGAACTTTTTTTTCTCCTTTATTTTGAGTCCCCGTCCGCCTAAGGCGGATATGAATCCTGTGCTCTAACCAGCTGAGCTACCCCGCCGTAAGGGCTGCAAATATACTATTTTTTGTAAAGCTCATAAAATGACGGCTTCAGCTGCCAATCCACTAATATTCAGGTGATTTTACTTAGATTTACTTACCTGATAATCAATTATTTATCGCCAAAAAGATTATTTTATATCAAAAGTCTACTTTATTTAATCAAACCTACTGAGGGATAGAAAATATTTAATATATTTCATAAAAAATAACAAGGCTATGTCGAAGAAAAAGAAGGGTTCGTCAGCAAAAAGCAAGAAAAAAGTTGTGAAAAAAACAGCGAAGAAAAAAGCTTCGAAGCCTGCTGCTAAGAAAAAATCTGTAAAACCCGTTAAAAAGAAAAAGTCCCTCAAAAAAGTTAAAGCAAAAAAAATAAAACCGGCGAAAAAAGCCCCCACCAAAAAAATTAAAGTTTCAAAACTTGTTTCAGTACCAAAAAGTCAGAAAACAGTTATTAAAGGCTCGATTAAAGAATACAACAAACCGGATCAGGAAATTAAAAACCCTGTTCTGCTGAAAAAAGATAATTCTCCGATTCCGGAATACAAACCTATTATTCAGCCTACTTCCAAGTCAGATTCTGATAAATCAAAAGATAATTTCTCTACATTAAAAAGTACAGGCTCTTCTTCCTTTGTTTCTACGCCAATTAAAAAGGCTGATTCCTACTCGATCAAACCCGAGAAAGAACCTCCAGGAAAATTTGAAATCGAAATTGTAATACGGGCTTCTTCAGGTATCCTTTACGAATTTTTAGTGACGCCAAGCGGTTTATCCGAATGGTTTTGCGATGATGTTAATATCCGGAATGGGATTTACACTTTTATATGGGACGGGCAATTACAACAGGCCCGCTTACTTAAAACTATTGAGGAACAACTGGTACGTTACCAATGGGTAGATAAAACCGATGGCAGTTATTTTGAATTCAAAATTCAGCGCGATGATTTAACAAACGACATTTCCTTAATCATAACCGATTTTGCAGCTGATAAAGCCGAACAGGAATCTTCAAAATTATTATGGCAAAGCCAAATAGATAAACTCCTTCATGTAATGGGCTCCTTCTTTTAAGCATTAATTACTACCTTTACTACCCTGATCTTACATCAGGGTTTTTTATTTATACACCATGAAAAAATTATTCTCTCTTCTCTTTATTTCCTGCTCTGGAATTTCTGGGGCTCAAAGTATTTCTGTGCCCCTTCTTAAAAAACACATTTCTTATTTAGCTTCCGATGTTTTAAAGGGCCGCGGTACTTCTACAGATGAAGAAAAGAAAGCGGCCGAATATATTGCTGCTGAATTCAAAAAGTGCGGATTAGCACCAGGTAATAAAGATTCTTATTTATTTGCTTTCAAATTCAAAAAAAACTTGGACCCCCATGATACTTCTGTTGCAAATGTGACGGAAAGAACGGGAACAGATGTTATTGGGTTTCTCGACAACAAAGCACTCTATACAATTGTTATTGGTGCCCATTACGACCATTTAGGTTTAGGTCATGATAAAAACAGCCGCGATCCCAATCCTGAAGGAAAAATACACAATGGCGCTGATGATAATGCCAGCGGAACTGCCGGGGTTCTTGAACTTGCCAATTATTATGCGGGAAATAAAAAGACTGAGAAATTCAATTTTCTTTTCATGTGTTACTCCGGTGAAGAACTCGGATTAATTGGTTCCAAAAAATGGTGTGAAGCACCTTCCTATCCGCTCGAAAAAATTACCTACATGATCAACATGGATATGATAGGCAGACTAAACGACAGTACAAAAAAAATAATTATTTACGGTGTGGGTACAAGCCCGGTTTGGGTACCAATCCTTGATTCGATAAAATCGGGTTTGTCTATTAAAAAAGACAGCGCCGGAATTGGTCCAAGCGATCAGACTTCTTTTTATCTTAAGGATATTCCTGTTCTACATTTTTTTACGGGGCAGCATGCAGATTACCACAAACCGAGTGATGACGCCGACAAAATTAATTACGATGGGGAAGCAACTATTTTGGAATATATTCTACGTGTTGTTAATGCGACCTCTCCTAACGAAAAATTAAAATTTTTGAAAACCAGAAACCCTGATACAGGCAAATCAACTTTCAAAGTAACAATGGGTGTTATGCCAGATTACGCTTATGAAGGAAAAGGTTTACGGATTGATGGCGTTACCGATGGGAAACCTGCAGCGAACGCCGGAATTCAAAAAGGTGATATCATTACAAAACTAGGCGGGACTGAAGTAAAAGATATTCAGGTGTATATGAAAGCTCTTTCTGAACATAAAAAAGGTGATACAGTTCCTGTAAAAGTTTTACGTGAAGGTAAAGAAATTGATTTGAAAGTAACGTTTTAATTAACGCCAACCATTTGTTGTTTTTCGTTATCCCACACTTTTAGTTTGAAGCATGCGATAATATCTTTAGGTTTTAAAGATGTTTTTTTGCATTTCTGAAATTCAGGTATTGCATTATACACTTCAGGCAAACGGTAAAAAGGAATGCGCGCATTAACATGATGAATGTGATGATAGCCGATGTTCGCTGTTGCCCAACGCAAAGGCCAGGTCAGCTCCATGTAACTCGACGATTCCATGGCAGCGCCTTCATAGGTCCAGTCTTCATTCCCCTCAAAAGTTGTTCCCGGGAAATTATGTTGTGCATAAAATAAATACGCCCCCATTCCTCCTGAAATTAAATGTGGTATTGCACATAAGAATACCCAAGTTTGCCATCCTAAAAAATAAAATACGCAAACCTGATAAGTATAATGCACAATCAGCGCAATCAAAGAATCAATGTGCTTACTAAAACGGTTGATAATGGATTTGTAACACATACCCCACATGAAAGCGAAAAAATAACCAAAGGTTATTGTTAAGGGGTGACGGATAAAAAGATAATGGATTTTTTCAGATCTGCTGCACTTTTCATATTTCGACTTCGAGTATATCGGATAAGAACCAATACTCGCACTAAATAATTTCGAATTGTTTTTATGATGATAATCGTGGCTGCGACTCCAGATTCCAGCCGGCGCCAAAACATAAAATCCGAAAATTGTA
>JAHEYE010000229.1 GCA_023251695.1 Sphingobacteriaceae bacterium
AGTAAAAGATTACGCCGAATTATTTTCATTATTTAAAATGAAAGTATTTGAAGCCGAATCAATGGGATTGGATACCATGCAATCTTTTAAAACCGAATTAGCAGGTTACCGCCGTCAATTAGCATCGCCTTATTTAACGGATAAAAACACCAACGAAAATTTAATCAGCGAAGCTTATGAGCGAATGAAGTGGGAAGTGAAAGCGAGTCATATTTTAATCCGTTGCAGTGATATCGAATTCCCGAAAGATACTTTAGAGTGTTTTACACGCGCTACTCTTATAAGAAATGCTATTGTTGGTAAATTACCAACAGCAGCTCAAATTGCTGATTACGATAAAATGCTGAAAAATACTACCATGGTAAAATCAGACTTCGCTAAAAAAGACAGCGGTTTGTATAAATCAAAATTAAATTCAGTAAAAAATTTGGCGGACTATTACAAAAATGGCGGGACCGATAAATTTTCCGGCATTGCACCAAGAACCAGTGATGATCCTTCTGTGAATGACAATAAAGGTGATTTGGGTTATTTTTCTTCCTTAGATATGGTTTATCCTTTTGAAACGGTTGCCTATAATACAAAACCCGGAGAGGTTGCTCAGGTTACACGAACAAAATACGGTTACCACATTGTAAAAGTTTACGATAAGCGTGCCAACCGGGGAGAAATTACAGTAGCTCATATCATGGTGAAATTCCCTAAAGATGCAAGTGATGCCGATAAAACTAATTTAAAAACTAAGATCGAAGAGTTAAATGCAAAAGTAAAAGGAGGAGAAAAATTTGAAGATGTAGCCCGTAATTTTTCTGATGATAAACAATCATCCGACCGTGGCGGACAATTAGCGCCATTCAAAGGTGGAAAAGTTCCGAAATCATTTGAAGATGCAGCTTACGGATTAAAGAAAGACGGAGACATGAGTGAACCTGTAATGACACAATATGGCTGGCATCTTATTAAACGTTTAGAAGTAAAAGGATTGCCACCATTCGATCAGATGAAGACTGAAATTAAAGGAAGGGTTGCGCGCGACAGCCGTTCGCAAATGGGACGTGTTGCTTTGATTGCACGCGTGAAAAAAGAAAATAATTTCAAACAAAATTTACAAAACCGCGATCAGATAATGAGAGTTCTGGATGATACTTATCTGAATGCAACATGGAAAGCAAACCGTGCCGACTTACTCGAGAACAAAGAGATTATTTCGTTCAATAAAAAATCATACAGCCTGAAAGAATTTGCAGCATTCCTCGAACAGAACATGGTTTTCAGAAGCCCAACCGACCTTAAAGATTTAATGGGACAAATATATGAGAAGTGGGTGGAAGAAGTTGTGGTGTCTTACGAAGATTCTCAATTGGAAACAACCCGTATTGATTTCAAAAACTTATTGCACGAATACCGCGATGGAATTTTATTGTTTGATTTAACCGATCAGAAGGTATGGAGCAAAGCGGTGAAGGATACCTCAGGACTGAAAGAATTTTATCAGAAAAACAAAAACAATTATTTGTGGGAAGAAAGAGCAGATGTAACAACATACCGTTGTCTGGATGAAAAAATTGCAGCCGAAGTACGCAAAATGCTAGCAAAAGGAAAAGGTGAAAAGGAAATTACAGAAACCATCAACAAAACATCGCAGTTAAATCTTTCGGCAGATAATATAATGTACCTGAAAGGCGAAAATCCTAATTTAGCTGATCATTGGAAAGAGGGCGTTCTGCCTAAAAATATTAAGGAAGAAAAAGGTACACGTTACATGGTGATTAAAGTAAACAAGGTATTGGCTAAATCACCTAAAAATCTGAATGAAGCGAAAGGATTAGTGACTGCCGATTTCCAGGTGAATTTGGAGAAAGAATGGATTGCGTATTTAAAAAATAAATACCCAATTAAAATTGATGAAGCGGTTTTAAGCACTATTAAATAATAAATAAAATTTTTAATTAAGGCTGTTTAAATAACAGCCTTTTTTTTGAAATCAATTTGAAAAATTTTCTATTCATAATTTTTTTTTTCGGACTTCTTTCGTGTGGAACTGATAAGGAACAGGAAGCAAAGTCCGTGGCTGTGGCAGGCGAAAAAAATCTTAGCGAAGAAGAATATCAGCAATTCAATTTCTTCGGCGGCAACGGCGCAGATAGTTCCGTTGTTTCAAAAAGACTAATCGAAAGCTGGGCGCAAGATGAATTGTTTTATCAGGAAGCCAAAGAAAAATTGTTACCTGAGGATCTCAATGTTGAGGCACAAGTGGAAAAATACCGACAGGAACTAATTAATTACCGATATGAGGTTCTCCTCATCGAAAATAATCTCGATACCGGTATTACGAAACAGGAAATCCAGGCTTATTACGACGCTAACCGCGATAATTTTATTTTAAAAGATAACATTGTTAAGGTAAATTATTTTAAAGTCCCGATTAAAGCAAAAGCATTGGGTAAAATGAAAGCGGCCGTTTTATCAACGAATTCGAAGGATAAGGAGGTTCTTAAATCACTTTGTCTACAATATGCTGATAATTATTTTGTGAACGACAGCACCTGGTTGTTATTGGAAGACATTAAAAAGGAAATCCCGCAACTACGCGAACTGCCGGAATATAATTTTTACGCCGGACGTTATTTTGAATATGCCGATAGCTTGAATTATTACTATCTTAAAATAAAAGAAATTAAGATCAAGAACGGACTTTCGCCTATCAATTTCGAGCAAAATAACATCCGGAAAATATTGTTGAATGCCCGTAAAATGAAACTCATCCGTCAATACAAACAGCAGATTTTTGAGAAAGCAAAGAGTGAAGGAAGGTTCAAGCTTAATTAAGGGGAAGGCAGATTTGATGTTAAAAAACTTTAATTCCGGAAATCCTCCTTTCTTATTGATAAAATTGTTTATTCCTACTGATTTTATTGTGTAATTTAGCAATCCATGAGAAGAGCTCTTATCATCCTTTTTTCTATTGTCTCTTTGGCATCCAATGCGCAGCAGTTATTGGATAAGGTGATTGCTATTGTGGGCAAGTACCCTTTACTTTTATCAGACCTTGAGATTTATCAGATGGAGCGTTTAAAGGAAGATCCGAACGCAAAAAAATGCAAAGCCCTTGAAGAATTATTGTACAGCAAATTATTATTAGCGCAGGCCGATCGTGATAGCGTTACAGTAAGTGACCAGGAGATTGATGGTGAAATCGGCAAGCGTTTGGCCTATTACCTCAATATGTTTGGCGGTGATGAATCGAAGTTCGAAGCTTTTTACGGCAAGCGTATCAATGTATTCAAAGATGAAATACGTGATGATGTTCAAAATCAGTTATTGCAACAGAAAATGCGCGGTAAAATAACCGGCGACACAAAACTTACCCCATCCGAAGTAAGAACTTACTATCAAAACATTCCAACCGATAGTTTGCCTTTAATAGGAACAGAATTGGAGATTGCACAAATTATAAAAATGCCTCCTGTAAATGAGCAGGCAAAAAAAGATGCGCGTGCAGCAATCGAATCCTACCGTCAACGTGTTGTGAATGGCGAAAGTTTTAGTGTATTAGCTGCATTGTATAGCGAAGATCCGGGTTCAGCAAAAATGGGAGGACAACTTCCATCGTTCGGTCGCGGACAAATGGTTCAGGAGTTTGAAGCTGTCGCTTTCCGTTTGAAAAAAGGAGAAGTTTCTGAAGTGTTTGAGTCGGCCTATGGTTATCATTTTATGGAGTTAATTGCCCGCAAAGGTGAGATTGTAGATGCGCGTCATATTTTAGTTTCTGCGAAAATTACCCAATTGGATGTATTGAATGGAAAAGTGCAATTAGATACCATTCAGAAAGCAATCATCGACGGTAAAATATCTTTTGAAAACGCCGCAAAAAAATACAGCGACGATAAAGAAACAAAACAGAATGGCGGTTTAATGGTCAATCCCGCTTCAGGAAATACAAAATGGGATAATGAAGAGATTAGTCAATTGGATCAGAATTTGGTGTTTATGTTCGACAAGATGCAGGTGGGGGATGTGACAACCCCTATGAATTATACCGGTATAGATGGAAAACCGGGTTATCGTATTCTCACTATTATTTCACGCAACGAACCTCACAAAATGAACATAAAGGATGATTATGCAAAATTATTGCAGATGGCTACTTATGAAAAAAATAAAAAAGAAATTGAAAACTGGATAGAGAAGCGTTCGAAGTTAACCTATATTAAAATTGACCAGGAGTATAAGTGTAAGATGGATTATAATTGGACCCTAACGCCGTAAAACATGCCATACAAATCAGATACAGAAGCCGTAGAAGCATTTGTTGTTAAATACAAACAACTCAATTCAGAAATTGGAAAAGTAATTGTGGGGCAAAATGAAACCATCAGAGATGTATTGATTTCGGTTTTCAGCAAAGGCCATTGTTTATTGGTAGGTGTGCCGGGACTGGCAAAAACTTTATTGGTAAATACAATTGCCGATGCTTTGGGATTATCGTTCAACCGTATTCAGTTTACCCCCGATTTAATGCCCGGTGATATTATCGGAAGTGAAATTTTAGATGAGAGCCGCAGTTTTAAATTTATTAAGGGACCATTATTCGCCAATATTATTTTGGCTGACGAGATTAACCGTACGCCTCCAAAAACACAAGCAGCGTTATTAGAAGCCATGCAGGAAAGACAAGTAACTGCTGCGGGAAAAAAGTATGAATTAGGAAACCCGTTTTTTGTTTTGGCAACTCAAAACCCGATAGAGCAGGAGGGAACCTATCCTTTACCTGAAGCGCAGTTAGACCGCTTTATGTTTAATGTGTGGTTAGATTACCCAAGTTTTACTGAAGAATTACAAGTGGTGAAACAAACCACCACCACATCAAATGTAAAAGTAAATAAAGTATTAAGCGCCGAAGAGATTGTTTTCTTTCAGGAATTGGTGCGTAAAGTTCCTATTGCTGATAACGTGGTTGAATATGCTGTGAAGTTGGTAAACAAAACCCGTTTGAAAAGTGAATTCTCCAGTGAAGTTTCAAAAAAATATTTAGCCTGGGGTGCCGGTCCGCGCGCATCTCAATACTTAGTTCTCGGTGCAAAATGTCATGCTTTAATTCATGGGAAGTTTAGTCCGGATATTGAAGACGTGAAAGCTATTACAGTTCCCGTTTTACGTCACCGTTTGGTTTTAAACTATAAAGCAGAAGCGGAGGGTGTGAGTGTAGAAGAAATTATTAAGCAATTGTTGTAATGAACAAGCAAGAGAAAGATAATTTCGAATCTGCAAATCAAAAGTATTTCGACGAGAAAAAATTCCGTACTATTATTGTTGGCAAAGATGGTATAAAAGATACAGGTGATCTTTCTGACGCGGTTGAAGAATTAGCCGGCGGGAAATTGATTCCTGAAGAGCGTGACGAAGTATTAAAAAAAGTAAAAGCCAGTAATCCTCAAAAAGCCTTATTAAAAGCAATTTCCTCGGTAAAAGATTACACCCGCAAAGCAAGACTGATTTCTGTTTGGTGGGAAGTGGAATTAGATTGCACGGATGATTTTTTATTTTTTGTGAAGCAGGCCTGTGAAGGTGATTACATGGTAGCAATGGAAGTGCTTACTGTAGTTGAAACCATCGAAAGTGAAGTTGTTAAAGACGACTTAAAAGCAGCAAAAGAATTACTCACCCGAACCATCAACCAAAACCCTGAAAGCGTTGCGATGTTAGAAGAGATTTTACATTGGGTGGAGTGG
>JAHEYE010000038.1 GCA_023251695.1 Sphingobacteriaceae bacterium
TATCAGAATAAAAAGCCTCATCTGTTGCCCTGAACATATGTTTATCATGTTTCTTGCTCCGCTTTTTGGCTTTCCTTTCAATAAGTAATTTGTATCCCTTGCTTACTAAATCTTCTTTGTATTTAGCAAAGGTTAACCTGCTTGAAAACTGATAAATGATATGGTTTTCTGACGCATCGCTTGTGTACTCATACAATACAAGATAGGATTTCAAATCATCATAAGTGTTTTTAACGCGCCAGGTCCGCCTTACAAAATTACTATCGGTAATAAATTCAATATTGCTGGCTTCCCATCCTTTAGCAGCAAGCTGAATGGAAATGGAATCTGCATCCTGATGGGGGAAACGAATGAGTTCATCTGCAGTTAATGTCTGGGCATTTAACGCGAATCCGGTATAAATGAATAAAGAAAGTATAAAGTATTTTATTTTCATTGGCTTCATTTATCTTCTTCTAATATATTTTTTGCAACACGTGATTTGGAATTATAGGTACTAACTAAAAATGTATTAAACCCGAGAAGAAAAACTTCTTTTAGACTGAGGAGTGAGAAAGTTTTCTCGTTGAGGAATAATTCTTCCTTATCCTTATATTTAGTTTTATCCTTTTTCTTTTTCTTCTTTTTTTCCTTTTGCAATTTATAACCTGTTTTTTTCAAGTCCGCCTTAAAACCATTAAAAGCCTCGCGGTCAGAAAACTGATAAATGGTATAATTTTCAAGGCTGTCGGCATCCGACTTATAATACTGGAAATACGATTTAAGATCGTTGTAATTATTCTTAATCATCCAGGTCATGCGCACAAACCCACTGTCTTTATTAATCTCATAACCATGCTGACTCCAGCTTCTCTTATTGAGACTTTCGCCAAAAGTCATTGCATCGGTACGGGGTGAAGTAATGAGCTCTGTAATGCTTAAAATTTGGGCATTGATTACCGAGCAAAAAATAAGGAAACTGAAAAAAGAAATACTTTTTTTCATAGAACTAAAGGTACTTAATTTTGAGGCACTCTAAAACGTTTTTTGAGAATAAATCAGACCTCAATTGTTAATAAACCCAATCAGTATCCGGCTTTGTCGGGATCATACGAATTAAAAGTGCCAAGTGCTTTTGCGATTAAAATATTATTCCTGTTGGTGGCAAAAACATCGCAGCTTACAATAATAAGCCTATTGCCTTTCTGTTCTACTTTCGCAACCGCTTTTAGTTGATCATCTAATAATGCCGGGTTCATAAAATTGGTTTTATACTCAACGGTACTTATTACTTTGTTCTCTTTGTGAACTGCACTTAAAGCCGCTACACCTAAGGCACCGTCAATCAGCGCTGCAATTACGCCACCATGCGCTGCTAATGGCGTTGCTAAATGGGTTTTGGTAATTTTGAGATGATATTCGAGATGACCATCACTTATTATTTTAAAATCCATCCCCAAAAATTTACCAAAATGATTATTGGCACTGTATTTTTCTATTAAATTATTTTCCATAAACCGAACAAATATTTTATATATTTAAGGCATAAATTTAAACTAAAAAAAGATGAAAAAAGTTTTGTATGTAATTATCGGCCTTCTTGCCGTTTATTTAATTCTCTGCCTTGTTGGTAAATCAGAAGCAAAAGTTGAACGCTCTGTTACCATTAATGCCTCAGCAGATGCCGTTAAAGCCGCAATCTCTGACCATAAAGTGTTTCATGATAATTGGTCGCCATGGACCGAAAAAGACCCTGATGCTAAAATGACTTACGAAGGTGAAGCCGGAAAGCCCGGTCATAAAATGTCATGGGAGAGTCAGGTAAAAGATGTTGGAAAAGGAAGTATGACCTTGAATGGATTTAATGGGGATAGTATTTTACAAACCCTGCATTTTGATGATTTCGGCGATAGCAAAGTGTATCATATTATGAAATCAGAAAACAACATGGTAAATGTAACCTGGGGTATGCAATCGCAAACGCCTTTCTTTTTCCGTGGAATGATGATGTTTATGAATATGGATGCAATGATTGGTCCGGATTACGAAAAAGGACTAAATAAATTAAAGACTTACCTCGAATCGATGCCTGCTGCACCGGCCGCAGCAAATTATGAAGTTAAAGAGCTTGATTGGACCGCAAAAACATTTGTGGGTAAAAAATCAGTGGTGACTTTTGATAAAATCGCTTCTTTCTACGGTGAAAATCTTGGAAAAATTATGGGAGAGCTTGGAAAAAATAAAATTGAACCTAATATGGCGCCATTGGGAATTTTCTGGACTTTTGATGAACAAAAGCAGCAAACGGAAATGGCTGCTGCTATTAGTGTTCCGACTGGGACAAAATTAAAAGGCTACGAAGTTTGGGATGTACCTGCTTCAAAAGTATTGCATGTGGTTTATTATGGCGATTACAGTAAAACCATGCCGGCGCATGCTGCAATAGGCGAGTACATGAAAAAGAATAATATGCAACAATCGCTGGTTATTGAAGAATATGCGAATGATCCACAAGAGGTAAAAGATACGGCCCAATGGATAACAAATATTTATTATATTCTAATGCCTTCAGGCAAATAATTTAATGCAAATTAAAAGCCCCGACGAAATTGCCGGGGCTTTTTTTATTTCTTCATTTTGTCTTTAAAAACTTTCTCAAATTTTTCGACCTTTGGCTGAATTACAAAACGGCAATAAGGTTCGCTTCCGTTCTGATTAAAATAATTCTGATGATAATCTTCAGCAACATAAAAGTTTGTATAAGCAGAAATTTCAGTCACCACCGGATTATCCCAGGCACCCGATTTATTTAATTCGGCCTTATATTTTTCGGCCAGTTCTTTTTGTTCATCGTTATGGTAAAACACTACTGAACGGTATTGTGTGCCATGATCGTTGCCTTGCTGATTTAAAGTAGTAGGGTCGTGTACCTTCCAAAATACTTCAAGTAATTCTTTAAAACTTATTTTCGTCTTATCATAAGTGATCTGACAAACTTCTGCATGTCCGGTTGTTCCATTACACACTTCACGGTAGGCGGGGTTCTTTATGTTCCCACCGGAATAACCTGATTCAACTTTTGTAACGCCTTCGAGTTTTTGAAACACTGCTTCAACACACCAGAAACATCCGGCGCCAAGCGTTGCCATTTCTGTTGTTTCTGTACTTGTTTTATTGTCCATAATTACTTTTTGTTTAGTTACCGGTGCTTGTGAGCAGGCGGTAAAAAAAATAGCCGTAAACAAGGTTACAGCTACTTTATATTTAAGATTTAAATTCATACTGTATTGTTTATTATACAGACGAACAGAAATTATAATCCTTACACTTACTTGCCTCCATAAGGCTCTTTATCATCTTTTTTCTTCTTTGGTTTGGCATATTTTTCTTTGCCATTGAACACAAACATTTTCTTTAATTTATCATTTTTTGTGATTTTTATTTCACCGTCAATATCAAAATTATCGATTTTGCAGGTCATGATGAAAGTCTGGTCTTTATCATCGGTATAACTGCATTCTACTTCGAAATAAGAGATTTCAGTTTCGGTTTCGTCGATATAGGCCGAGTCTTTATTAACTTTATACTTCATCCATTTATATTCGAATTTATCGAAAAGGTAATTACTGAAAAGCTTACCGTCTTTAAACTCAAGTTCATCAGTAGCGCCTTTTTTCGAATTATTACCCTCTTTAACTTCAATAATGATAATATCATATTTCCTTTTTCCCAAAGGATCTTTTTCTTTAAGCGCTGCGTTTCCAAACAGGAATAGTAATGCAGGTATTAAAAGAAATTTTAGTGCGTGTTTTGTTGACATATTTGTAGCTTAGATATGGGTAAATGTAATAATTTTACCTCAAATTAAAAGTTAAAAAAGCTAACATGCAACCATTAGCCGAAAGGGTAAGACCAAAAGATTTAAACAGTTATACAGGGCAGGAACATATTATAGGCGAAGGTTCAGCTTTACGTAATGCCATTTCACAAAACTTATTGCCTTCTCTTATTTTATGGGGACCGCCGGGGGTAGGGAAGACAACATTAGCATTAATTATTTCGCTGACCTTAAAACGGCCTTTTTATTCGTTGAGTGCGATTAATTCGGGAGTGAAAGATGTAAGGGAAGTAATAGATAAAGCAAAAGAAAACAATTTTTTTACACAAGATAAACCTGTTTTGTTTATTGATGAGATTCACCGTTTCAGTAAATCGCAGCAGGATTCTTTATTAGGGGCAGTTGAAAAAGGGATTGTTACATTAATTGGCGCTACAACTGAAAATCCGAGCTTTGAAGTTATTCCGGCTCTTTTATCGCGTTGCCAGATTTATGTATTAAAACACCTGGAAGAACATCATTTATTAAGTATTTTAAAAAATGCCATTGAAAAGGATGAAATTTTAAGAAAACGGAAAATTGAATTGAAAGAAACTGAAGCCTTATACAGGGTTTCGGGCGGAGATGCACGTAAATTATTGAATGCATTGGAAATTGTTGTCAATTCCTCCCATCAAAATGAAGTTACGGTAAGTAATGAGTTTGTTTTGAATTGCATTCAGAATAATCTGGCTTTATATGATAAGAACGGCGAACAGCATTACGATATCATTTCTGCATTTATTAAATCAATGCGTGGTTCCGACCCCAATGGTGCAGTGTATTGGTTAGCCAGAATGCTTGAGGGTGGGGAAGACCCGCTTTTTATCGCAAGACGCATGGTTATATTGGCGAGTGAAGACATCGGAAACGCAAACCCGACCGCTTTGGTAATCGCAAATAATTGTTTTCAGGCGGTGAATGTAATCGGTATGCCTGAAGGAAGAATTGTTTTATCACAAACTGCAACTTATTTAGCTTGTTCCGCAAAAAGTAATGCTGCTTATATGGCGATTGAGGAGGCTATAGGGGCTGTAAGAGCCAAGGGTGATTTACCGGTACCTCTGCATTTACGGAATGCGCCTACAAAACTGATGAAGAATCTTGATTACGGAAAAGATTATAAATATGCCCATGTCCACGAAAATAATTTTGTGGATCTTGAGTTCCTTCCCGAAGAACTATCAGGCAAATTATTTTACGATCCTAATAATAATCCCCGTGAAAATGAATTACGCGCCTTTTTGAAAACCAGATGGAAAGAGAAGTACGGTTACTGATAACGTTGTAGCAAGGCATCGCTTGTTTTCCAAATCATTTGAAATACATTTTCGAAACCTGTTTCACCACCATAGTAAGGGTCGGGAACTTCCATGTTTTGATTGGGGTGAGAAATGTTTAGAAATAAATCGACTTTCTGTTTGTCACTTTGGTTTCGAGCTAACTTTAAAACGTTTTGCAAATTACTTTTGTCCATCACGTAAATTTTATCAAACACATCAAAATCTTCAACAATAAATTGTCGTGCACGTAATGGCGATAAATCTATTTTGTGTTTTTTGGCGTTGGCAACAGTTCTTGCATCGGGAGCTTCATCAGTATGATAATTAGATGTTCCCGCAGAATCAATGGTAATTGGAAGTTTTTTTTCTTTGACTAAATGCAATAAAACACCTTCTGCTAAAGGTGAGCGGCAAATGTTACCCAGACAAACTACTAAAATTTTCATTTAAGCAAATTTTGCCCTGAATATATCGTTGTAATAAGCGATGCGGGTAATGTTTTTAAAAATGCGGTCTTCATCCACTTCGTTAGCTTCTGTTGTAAATTTTAAATAAACATTATTTTCAGTAACCGTAAATGCTGCTTCGCAAAAACCATGATTTTCTTCTAACAATAATTTAAAAAACTCAGCTTGTTCATCGGGCGGAACTTCGCAAACTAAACTCATCGCCTGGAAAAAAGTGTGACCATCTTCTTCCCAAACATCAATCATTACTTCTGTGTTTTCGTCTTTGGCAATATTCCATTGACCTTCTTCAGTCCGTGCTTCATCAGGATCTAATCCCATTTTGCGTAACACATTTTCTACTTTTATAATTATTTCTTTCATTTCTAAACTAATATTTCAAGATTCTTAATTCCTCATTCTTAATTATCCTAACCCACCTTCTTTTAATCTTTCTGCATTTTCAGCAAACTGTAAAGCATCAATCATTTCCTGAATATCACCATTTGTAAATTCAGTTAAATTATATAAGGTTAAATTAATCCGGTGATCTGTAATTCGGTTTTGAGGATAATTGTAAGTTCTGATTTTTGCACTTCTATCGCCTGTGCTCACCATTGTTTTTCTTTTCTTTGTAGTTTCAGTCATGCGTTTTTGATATTCGATATCATATAACTTCGAACGCAACATCTGCATTGCTTTTTCACGATTACCTAATTGATTCCTTTCAGTTTGGCAAGTCACCACAATTCCGCTGGGTTTATGTGTAAGGATAACCTTACTCTCCACTTTATTTACGTTTTGTCCACCCGCACCGCCGCTTCGTGCAGTTGCAATTTCTATATCCGAGTCTTTTAATTCTACGTCTAGCTCTTCTGCCTCAGGTAAAACAACCACGGTAGCGGCCGAAGTATGAACACGCCCTTGCTGTTCAGTAGCAGGTACACGCTGAACACGATGAACGCCACTTTCAAACTTTAAAATACCATAAGCACCCGGGCCTTTTACATTAAAAACTACCTCCTTAAAACCACCCATGGTTCCTTCGCTAATATCTACTACTTCCACCTGAAAACCTTTTTTATCGCAATAGCGTTTATACATTTCAAATAAATTTCCTGCAAAAATAGAAGCTTCGTCGCCGCCTGTTCCTGCGCGCAATTCCATCACACAGTTTTTATTATCTTCGGGGTCTTTGGGTATCAGTAGTAATCTTATTTCTTCTGCTATTTTTTCCTCTTTTAGCCTGTTTTCCTCTAATTCGGCTTTCGCCATATCCAAAAAATCTTTATCCTTTTCATTAGCTAAAACTTCTTTGGCCTGGTCGATATTATCAATCACTTTTTTATATTCGGCGTAAACTTCTACAACTGCTTGAAGCTCTTTATATTCGATATTCAGTTTTTTGAACAGCCTCATGTCGGAGATTACAATGGGGTCCGACAGCTTTAATTCCACATCATGAAAACGGCGTTTTATTTCTTCAAGTTTTTCGAGCATAAAGGTTCAAAAATAGGTGGCAAATTTAAACAAATAACCGGGCTAATAAAGGTTATAGGTTTTAAAATTTGTTTATATTTGAGTTTTTACATTTTAATATGAAGAAAGCCATATTTTCGGTTTTATTGACCGCATCAATGTTGACCTTAAAATCCCAGGATTATTTAGGTTATTCGAGCAGTAATTATAATGGCATTACAGGTGTACAGGTAAACCCTGCAAACGTTGTTGAAAGCCGCATGAAATTTGACATGACCCTTGTGGGTATTAACTTTGCTGCCGGTAATAATTATTTAGGTGTAAAACGAACCGCTTTTAATCACTCCGGTAAGATTAAAGACGGATTTAATACAGGTAAAGACCTGACGCAAAAAGGGGCTTATTTCCCTGCATTTTCCGATCCTCAGTTTAACAATAGGTATTTGACGGAAGTTACAAACGGTAAAGAAAAATCAGTTTTCTTAAGCTTACGGATTGATGGCCCTTCTTTCTTAGTTAATCTCAATAGAAAAAATGCCATCGGTTTCAGTTCAGCAAGCCGTACTTATGTAAATATTGATGGCGTTTCTGAAGATCTTGCACGTCTGGTTTATTACGACGTGGGACGTAACGGAAGTACAAGGGCATTTGATCCAAACAATACTTCCATTCCGTTTATACAAGATTTATTAGGTAAACAATTTACCGTTGATCATCTGAGTGCAAATTTAATGTCATGGTTAGAATATGGCTTAACATACGGACATGTATTCAGGGACAAGGACGAACATTATTTTAAAGCCGGCGGAACTATAAAGTTATTGCAGGGCATCGTTTCAGCTTATGCGAATGTAAAAGATTTGCAATACCGTTTTAATAATGATACAATTTTAGGAGTTTTCCATACCGAAGTGAATTATGGTCACTCTGAAAACCTTGAATTCCCAAATGTAAAATCGCCTGACAATAAAAATGTAAACACTAACATTGATGACCCTACTATTTACGGAACATTTGACGGAGGTTATCCTAAATTATCAAAAACTTATCAGGGTTTGGGCGGAGATATTGGTTTTGTTTACGAGTGGCGTCCGGATTATGAGAAGTATAAATACGATATGGATGGCGAGACCGGTTTATGGATGAAGCATAAGAATAAATATAAATTAAAAATAGGTGCTTCCTTATTAGATCTTGGTTCTATCCGTTATGCAAAAGGTAAGTTAAGTAATAACTTTAGTGTTGATCTTGATTCTATCCGTTTCCGTAAACTCGTAACCGATAGTTTTCCAATCTATAGTTTCGACCAGATTATTGATTCGTTAACTACGCAAGGTGAGATTAAAGGTAGTTACAAAGTTCATTTACCAACCAAGTTATGTTTCCAGTTTGATTATAATATCTGGAAAGATGTTTATGTTAATCTAACTCCAACTTTTGCATTTCAATTTAAAAATGCAGAATCTAAAGTTCATGATTGGACAAATATTAGTTTAACACCACGTTGGGACCAGAGATGGTTTGGTGTATCAGTTCCTATTTCATACAATACCTTTTATGCAAAAAGTAATCAAGCTATTGGTATTGGCCTTGGCCTGAGAATTGGCCCACTGATTCTTGGCTCTAACCGTATTCTCACTTACATTAATGATAAGAAAGATATATTCGGGGCAGATTTTTATGCCTTACTAAAAATTCCGGTTCCTTACCACGGTCCACGCGACAGGGATAAAGATAAAGTATCTGATAAGAAAGATAAGTGTAAAACTGTTCCGGGTGTTTGGGAATTTATGGGTTGTCCTGACCGCGATGGTGATCATGTACAGGATAGCGAAGACAAATGTCCTGATACACCGGGCTTGAAAGAATTACAAGGCTGTCCTGACAGAGATGGTGATGGAATCACGGATAATGAAGATGACTGTCCGGATGATAAAGGTCTGTTAGAATTCAAAGGTTGTCCTGACCGTGACGGTGATAAGATAATTGATAAGCAAGACTCTTGTCCTGATACACCTGGTATTCCTGACTTCCAAGGCTGTCCAGACAGAGACGGTGATGGTACCCCGGATAAGACTGACTTATGTCCAGATATCCCTGGTCCGAAAGAATACAAAGGATGTCCTGACCGTGATGGTGATACTGTTCTTGATAAGGATGATGCTTGTCCTGATGTACCGGGCCCTGTAGAGAACAAAGGTTGTCCATGGCCGGATACTGATAAGGACGGTTTAATTGACAAAGACGATAAGTGTCCTACAATTCCTGGTGTGAAAGAATACCAAGGTTGTCCTCCGCCTCCGCCTATTAAAGCAGCTGAGATGAGGATTATCGAGCGGGCATTTAAGAATCTTGAGTTCGCAACCGGTAAGGATATAATTGTTGCTAAATCATTGCCATCATTAAATGAGTTAGCGAAATTATTGAAACAGCACGATAAGGATTGGACATTGAAATTATCCGGTCATACCGATAATCAAGGTACACCTGAGAAGAATATGGATCTCTCTGAAAAACGTGCTAATGCTGTGAAGAGATATTTAGTGAAGAAAGGCGCATCTGCAACAAATATCATAACCGAGTGGTTTGGTCAAACCAAGCCTATCGATACGAATGATACGCCGCAGGGCCGTCAGAAGAATAGAAGGGTAGAAATGAAAATTCTCTTTAAAGAATTAGTGAAGTAATCGAATAATATATAAAGCATCCGCCTCAGGCGGATGCTTTTTTTTGCATTAAATAAAAACTATGAAATTACAACTTACAACAGTTTTCGTGTGTTGCCTTTGTTTTAAAATGGTAACGCAAACAATAGGCTTGCAGTTATCTTATATCGATTCAAGCTACACACCACAAACCGATTTTTATAAATTCTGTAATGGAAAATGGTTAAAGAACACCAAGATTCCTGACAGTGATTCGAGATGGGGAAGTTTTAATGAAATTAATGAGCGCAATTTATCGAATATTAAAAATATTTTAAATACGGTTTCTGCAAACAAAACGGCAAAACCCGGTAGTGATGTTCAGAAATTGCGTGATTTTTATTTAACAGC
This sequence comes from Sphingobacteriaceae bacterium, assembly GCA_023251695.1. Taxonomy (GTDB): domain Bacteria; phylum Bacteroidota; class Bacteroidia; order B-17B0; family Aurantibacillaceae; genus JAHEYG01. The sequence continues at coordinate 10,121 of JAHEYE010000038.1, forward strand.
AATGGATTCAGTGAAAGCTGAAAAATTAGGTCTATCTCCAATAAAACAACAACTCGCAAAAATTGATGCCTTAAAAACAAATGACGAACTTTTTAAATTAATTGCGGAATTCAGGACAAAAGGAATCGGGACTTTTATAGGCTTTGATGTGGAAGTAGATTTAAAAAACAGTAACCGCTACAAAGTTTATCTGGGTCAAACCGGTTATACATTGCCGGACTGCGATTATTACTTTAAACCGCAATTTGAAGCCATACGCACAGCTTATCAGGGGCATATTAAAAATATGTTAGCTATAGCATTTTATCCTGAATCGGCCGAAGCAAACGCAAAAAAGGTTTATGAAATCGAAAAGTCGCTTGCAGCCAAAGCTATGAATGCTGAAGCGCAGCGTGACGTACAAAAACAATATAATCCTTATTCAAACACTGATTTAAAAAAATTAACACCAAACATTAATTGGGATTTATATTTTACTTCTTTAGGAACAAAATTACCGGATACCCTTATTGTAGCCCAGGTTGATTTTTACACTGAGTTGAATACTCTTTTAAAAACGTATAGCATTAACGATTGGAAAATATACCTTAAGTGGAAATTGATTCACGATGCTGCGCCTTATTTATCTTCCAATACCGTTACTGAGAATTTTAATTTCTTTGGTAAAACACTAAGCGGCGCCAAGCAAATGAAGCCGCGCTGGAAAAGAGTGCAGGGAGAAGTGAACCGTAGTGTAGGCGAAATCCTCGGAAAGTTATACGTTGAATCCTATTTCAATAAAGATGCTAAAGAAAAAGTAAAACGCATGGTTGATAATCTGGTTGCTGCTTATCGTGAGCGGATTGCGACACGCCAATGGATGAACGATGTTACCAAGAAACAAGCTAATTTAAAATTAGATAAACTCATCCGGAAATTTGGTTTCCCTGATACATGGAGGGATTATTCTGCTTTAACAATTAAAACAGATAATTACTGGAATAATATAATGGCAAGTTCACAGTTCGACTGTAAACGTAAAATTAATAAACTGCCGAAACCTGTAGATAAAATGGAGTGGGGAATGACCCCTCCTACAGTAAATGCATATTATAACCCGACCACTAATGAGATTGCTTTTCCGGCGGGCATTATGCAGGTACCGTTTTTTGATTATTTTGCTGATGATGCTTTCAACTACGGCGTAATGGGTTCTATTATTGGTCACGAACTAACACATGGTTTTGATGATCAGGGCTCGCAGTTTGATGCGGATGGAAATCTTAAAATGTGGTGGACTGATGATGATTACAAAAACTTTAAAGAGAAAAAGAAATTAATAATAAGTCAGTTCAACTCATTTGTTGCTATTGATACCCTTCGTGTGAATGGAGAATTAACACAAGGCGAGAATATTGCAGATTTAGGCGGTTTGACCATGGCTTATTATGCTTATAAAAAATCACTCAATGGTCAAAAGTCCCCTGTTATGGCAGGTTTTACCGGGGAGCAACGCTTCTTTATGGCTTGGGCCCAGGGTTGGAAAAATTTAGCAAGAGAGGCGGCTGAAAAGCAGTTATTGGCCACCGACCCTCATGCGCCGGGTAAATTCAGAGGGTTTGCACCCCTGACTAATATGCCTGAATTTTACCAGGCTTTTAACATTAAGGAAACCGATGCAATGTACAGGAAACCAGAGCAAAGGGTTGAAATCTGGTAACTCAATAAAATATACATTTCACCTTGTTTTACATATCACCCACTCAATGTTAATATATAGTTCAGCCTCTAATTTTGACCAAAATTATATTTTTCTTATATTCGCAACTTAATTAGATGATTAAAAGGTTCTTAGCAATTGTATGTCTTTTCACAGCCTTCGCTGCTGTGTCACAGAACTTTATACGCCCAAACGAGTGGAAAAAATACCGTAAGGAAGTTTACGGAAGTGTAGGTGCCGCTAACTTTTTAGGTGACCTTGGGGGATTGGACCGCATTGGAACTGATTATAGTCCTGTTGATTTAGAATTTACTGAAACCCGTACCGCTTTTCAGCTTGGCTATCGTTACAAATGCGCCAAGTGGTTTAACTTAAGTACGCAGTTCAATTATCTCATAGTTCGTGGTGATGATAGATTAACAAAAGAGCAATTCCGTAATAACAGGAATTTAAATTTCAAGTCTAATATTTTTGAACTTTCCGGTAAACTTGAATTTGTTTACATGGCAAACAGGGTTGGTCACCGTTATGGTATTAAACGTACTTTAAGCCGCCGTATGAAAAACCGTTCTTGGGATTTTACGGCATTTGTTGGTTTTGGTGGATTTTATTTTAATCCTAAATCAAGAGACGCCAGAGGAAATTGGGTGAAGCTAAAACAATTTCATACCGAAGGTCAAGGTTTACCCGGTGGTCCGCAACAATACAAAAACTATTCAATATGTATACCAATGGGTGTTGCTTACCGTATTTATTTTAACCGGAAAGTATGCGTTGGTTTAGAATTGAACTTCAGAAAAACATTTACTGATTATATAGATGATGTGAGTGGTGTTTATTACGATAAAAACAGCATTGCACAAGCTTATGGACAGCAAGCCGCTTATTTTGCGGACCCAAGTTTTGGAAGAAATCCGGGGCAAACTTATGGTTTTGATCCAAATGATACGAGCGGTAGACCTGCCGAAATGCGTGGCGATATCAAGCAAAAAGATGCTTATATGAGCTTGCAGTTAACCGTTGGTTATATTATCAAGCAGAAACGCGGTAAAACCCGTTTAAGATCTAAGTTCTAAACCACTATCTTATTTATGTGTGCCATTTTGACATTTTAAGAGTGTTGGCATATATTTTGTTTATACTAGAAAAATCATAATCCTATGGGAACAATTAAAGTCCAAACCGAAAACATCTTTCCAATTATTAAAAAATTTCTTTACAGCGATAATGAGATTTTTTTGCGCGAATTGGTGAGTAATGCAGTTGATGCTTCACAAAAACTGAAAGCCCTTGCTTCTATAGGTGAATACAATGGAAATACAGGAACATTGCGGGTTGAAATTATAGTTAATAAATCCGCAAAAACCATCACTATTAAAGATTCGGGTATTGGAATGACGGGTGAAGAAATTGAAAAATACATTACCCAAATTGCATTCAGCGGCGCCGAAGAATTCGTAAATAAATATAAAGACAAAGTAGACAAAAATATTGTCATCGGTCATTTTGGTTTAGGCTTTTATTCGGCTTTTATGGTCGCCAAAAAAGTTGAAATTTTCAGTTTATCATACAAAGAAAACACCAAGGGTGTAAAGTGGGAGTGCGATGGAAGTCCGGAATATCAAATGGAAGAAATTACTTCTAAAACCGAAAGAGGAACTGAAATAGTTTTACACATTGCTGATGATTGCTCAGAATATCTCGAAGAAAATAAAATCTCGGGTCTTCTAAAAAAATACTGCAAGTTTTTACCGGTTGAAATAAAATTCGGTGTGCGGAAGGAATTTATTCCGACAGGAGAAAAAGATAAGGACGGAAAAGAAACAAAGAAAGAAATTGAGACTGATAATATTATCAATAATCCGAATCCGGCGTGGACAAAAAAACCGGCTGATTTGAAAGATGATGATTATAAAAGTTTTTATCACGAATTGTATCCGATGCAATTCGAAGAGCCCTTGTTTCATATTCATTTAAATGTTGATTATCCTTTTAATCTCACTGGTATTTTATACTTCCCTAAACTTTCTAATAAACTGGAAATGCCGAAGGACAGGATTCAGTTGTATTGCAATCAGGTTTTTGTAACCGATAATGTAGAGAATATTGTTCCTGATTTCTTAACCTTATTACGGGGCGTTATTGATAGTCCGGATATCCCATTAAATGTTAGCCGTAGTTATTTGCAGGCGGACAGTAACGTAAAAAAAATATCATCGCATATAACCAAAAAGGTAGCCGACAAACTTGAAGAGTTGTTTAAAAAAGACCGAGCTGACTTTGAAAAGAAATGGGACGATATAAAAGTATTTGTGCAATATGGCATGTTAGGCGATGAGAAGTTTTATGAAAAGACACAGAAATTTGCTCTGCTAAAGAATACAGAAGGAAAATATTTTACGTTTGAGGAATATGAAAATCTCGTTAAAGGCAATCAAACTGATAAGGATAAAAAAGTAATTTATTTGTATGCAACAAATATTGCGGAGCAACACGCTTATATTGATGCAGCTAAAAACAGGGGCTATGATGTTTTGTTAATGGAAACCATGATCGATCCTCATTACATAAACCATTTGGAGGCCAAATTAAAAGAAACGGCCTTTGTGAGAGTGGATTCAGACACGGTAGAAAAATTAATTAATAAAGACGATAAACAGGAAAGTAAATTAAGTGAGGAAGAAATAAAAAATCTGCAGCCTGTAATAGAAGGAGTGGTGCCGAAAGAACAATTTATGGTGGTGTTTGAAAGTTTAAGTGAAAAAGATGCGCCTATGCTCATTACCCGCCCCGAGTTTATGCGGAGGATGAAGGATATGAATGCTTTAGGTGGAGGAGGAATGAATTTTTATGGCAACCTACCTGAAATGTATAATCTGGTAGTTAATTCTAACCATCCACTGATTTCAAGACTGGTTAAAGAAAGTGATGCGGACAAAAAACAAACCCTTGCCAAACAGGCCAGTGATTTGGCTTTATTATCGCAGGGCCTTCTAAAAGGCGAACAATTAACTAATTTTATTAAACGTTCTGTCGAGTTAATTGACTGATTTTAGCCTCTAAATACTTCTTTCCCAAAAAATTAGCACTATCATCTAAACAAGCAGTTTAGTAGTGATAATTTTTTGAATCTAAATGGGTTTTGAGATAGCTTTTTTGTATTTTTAATAAAAATAAAACCATCACACATGAAAAAAATCTACTCTACTTTATCACTAATACTTGTTTTTGCTTTCGTTGCAAAGTCCCAATCTGTACCTACATGTTCATTAGACCCAACATTTGTGGCTTCAACTAAAGTTGGTATTTGGCCCGATAGCGCTACAAATTTTATACAAGGAACGGTTGGTGTTCCCTATGTTCAGAATATCACTGTTAAAGTTCCAAAGGATACGGTTTCGACTATTAAATTTTGCTTTAACCGTTTTGTTTTAAGTAACCCAACGGGAACTGTTAATTATAATTTACCAATGGGATTGAACTTTGGTTCTTCAACCCCGATTGTTGCGAATGGAACAATTAATGCAGCCCCATCATTAAAGTTTCCGGGTAACGCTAACAATTGTGCATCCATTTATGGTACCCCGACTACTGCCGGTACTTATACTTTACACTTAAAGGTAGATGCTTATGGAACAGCAACGCTTGGTACCTGCTCAAACACACCTAACATCAGCGGAGGCTCTAATATATCTACAAGCTATATTAACTATTATATTATTAAAATTAATGCCGCTACAGGTTTAAAAGAAATAGGAAAGAATGCTTTTAATTTGGAGAATGTTCCGAATCCATTCAGTAATTCTACTACAATCCGCTTTTTTCTGGCTGATGAAGGAGACACAAAACTGGAAGTGCATAATATGATTGGTAAATTGGTTTATACAACCGATATTAAGGGTATAACCGGTAATAACGAGTATGTTTTTAATCCAAAAAATTTAAGCAGCGGTATGTATTTCTATACTATTAAATACAAAAACTATTCTGAAACCAAACGAATGATCTTGTATAACAATTAATGCAGCGTCAGTCCTTCGAACTATTAATATTAGGAAGCAGTTCAGCTGCCCCGACAACTAAAAGAAATCCCTCCGCTCAGTTACTTAATGTAGCTGAGCGTTTTTTTTTAATGGATTGCGGTGAAGCCACCCAAATTCAACTGCGTAAATACAAAACTAAGTTCCAGAAAATAGACCATATATTTATTTCGCATTTGCATGGCGATCATTTTCTAGGCTTACCCGGCTTTTTGGCAAGCATGCATTTATTGGGAAGAAAACAGGAATTAAATGTTTACGCACCTAAAGAATTGAAGGATGTTATTGATATGTTAAACAATGTATCTGAAACGCGCATGAACTATCAAATTAAATGGCATTTCACTAAAAATGACAAATTGAATTTATTATTTGAGGATGAAAAAGTGGCGGTCCATTCTTTCCCCATGAAGCACCGCATTTTTTGTACCGGATTTTTAGTAAAGGAGAAACCCTTGCTAAGGAAAATAGATAAATACGAATTAGAAAAACATAAATTATCGGTAGCGGATATTAATAAATTAAGAAAAGGTGAAGATGTTATTAATGCAGATGGAAAAAAAGTGAAGAATAAAGATGTGACCATTGATCCGGAGCCACCACGGAGTTTTGCTTATTGCAGTGATACTATTTATGACGAAGAATTGGTGAAATATGTAAATGGGGTTGATTTACTTTATCATGAAAGCACTTTCTTAAATGATAACGCTAAAAGGGCAGGTGAGACCTTTCATTCAACCGCCGAACAGGCTTCAAAAATCGCCAAGTTGGCTAAAGTAAAACAACTCTTAATCGGACATTTTTCGGCACGTTATGGTGATTTGGAGCCCTTTATTAAGGAGGCCGTCCCTTATTTCAAGAATGTAGTGTTGGCAATTGAAGGCAAAAAACTTAAAATTTAGTTTGCAGATATGATTTTCTTGCATATTTTTGTTTAAAATTATTCTAAATAAGAAAATTGACTAAAGTCCTTATAGCTGATAAAAACTACCTAAGCCGTGTTGGAGCAGAATTGCTCATTAGCAGTCTAAAGGGCTATGAATTACTACCTTCCGCTATTACCGATTTTGATGATTTAACTAAAAAGATAAGCACATTTTCTCCTGATATTCTTATTCTCGATTTCTTTTCTTTTAACCTTTCTTCAGCTGATATTAAATTATTAAGCCGTAAAATAAAAAATCTTAAAGTATTAGCTATTACTGAAGCTTTAAGTAAAAATGAAATTAATAACGCATTGAATTCTGGCGTTAATAGTTACTTATTGAAAGAGTGTGACAGAGAAGAAATTATCGAGGCGATTGTTGCTACTTTAAACAACGAACGTTTTTTATGCGGTAAAGTAAGTTCTGTTTTAACTTCTGCACCTGAAGTAGCCGAAAGTAAAGCTTTAATTAAAACTTATTCCTGCGAAGGTTTTAATGTGACTGAACGTGAAATTGAGATTATTAAATACATTGCTGAAGGTTTGTCGAACAAACAAATTGCCGATAAATTAAATTTAAGTACGCACACCGTAAATACCCATCGTAAAAACATAATGAATAAACTGGATGTAAATAATACGGCCGGTATTGTTATGTACGCTGTTAAGAATCAGCTTTTGGAAACAAATCACTTTTTGTTTTCCAATTAATTATTCAATAATTAATTTTCCTGTTTTTACTAAGTTTCCTTTTCCTGAATTTATCCGGTAAAAGTAAACGCCCTGACTGAAAACATGTGTATTTAATTTATTCACACCTTTTAGTATTACAGAACTGATTATTTGCCTTCCCGTTAAATCATAAATCCTGATAGAACCGGGTTCATTCTCTGAATTAACAAATACTTCACCTGAAGCCGGATTCGGATAAACAGAAATAGTCTTTTCATCTGAGTACTCTTGTATACCGCTAGTACATGCATTATTATAAGTAAGAATTTTAACACCGCTCCATTGTGAATTAAAAGGAATGTACAGTGGCCAGGTTGAAATATAACATATATACAATTGGTTTTGGTATTTCCCGAGTCCCCAAGTTCCCAAAGTATCCGTTTTATTTCCATATTGCGAACACGAATCAGGTAATGCAGGATTTGCAACGCTCACAGCCATTACATCGCTTCTTCCGGCACTCATAAATACCATTTTACAATTGGCGTCAAATTCTATTTCGTTGGTGTGACCCGGACTATTAAACCAGGTATTAGAAGCAAGATGCGCTTTCCAAGGATTCCACCAACCAACCTGAGATATATTAGCAGTATCCTTTATTTTCAAAACTTCCATACCTGCGTAATCACAAGCAACATAAACCAAACTATCATTCAGTACTAAATTATTATAAGCTCTTGGTCGAGTAAGCATAACAGGGTTTGAATATCTTCCTGTTTCTTTTAAACTGCTTTTATTACTAGCATTTATAATCCGTAAACCACCCGCGTCATAACATAAATAAATAATATTATTTTTAACTACAATACTCCGTGCATTTATTTTATCGAGTTCAGATGCGCTTGGACCAACCTTAGGGAAATTTACATTAGGAACTAATTGTGAAACAAAAACAGGAGCTGATTTATTAGTCACATCCAAAACTAAAACGCCGTTTTGCATCGCTGCTAAAAAAGCATAATTTCCATCAACCGTAACACACGCCGCGCCGCTTGGGGCTGAGAATGTATAAATACTTGTAACTGTAGGCGAATTAGGATTTGAAACATTCACAATAGCCAAACCACTGCTCTGCGCGGTAGAGCTGAATATACTTCCAAGAGCCAGATACAAGTAATTTCCCGCCTGCGTCATATTATTCACGTCTAAATTATTTAAAGCAGATACCGCAACCGAGCTTGCAAATACAGGAGCCGCCAAACTTGATATGTTATAGATTTGAAGTCCTTGTGCTTTCGCGGCAACATATAAATATGGTTTTGATGGGGTACTGTCGCGCCTTGCCGTCATATTATGATTAAATAAGGGATTAGGCATTGCCTTTTCGCCCGGCTTCACAAAATTAACAGGACTTAAACATTGAGCAAAACTGCTTATTGAAACAATAGATAAGAGAACGGTGACTAAAAAAGTAATTAATTTCATAGTGTTGGTTTTGTTATAAGACCCTTTATACGCTAATAAGTTTAAGCTAAGTTAATAATAAAATATTTCGGTTATATATAATTGATTTACAAATAGTTATAGAGGATTATTTTTGCTTATATTTGCAAGCTAATTTTATAGAGAACACATGACTTATCTTGATTTTGAAAAGCCGGTTGAAGAGTTGGAAAAGGAACTCGAGAAATTGAAGGAAATGGCTGCAAAAAGTAAAGTAGATTTATCGAAATCGATTACGGAACTGGAAGGCAAGGTTCAGGAAAAGATTATTGAATTATACAGCAACTTAACCCCCTGGCAACGCGTTCAGGTTTCGCGTCACCCCGACCGACCTTATACATTAGCTTATATTGATCACGTATCCAACAAAACATTTATGGAGCTGCATGGCGACCGTACTGTAGGGGATGATAAAGCAATGGTTGGTGGATTTGGTGATGTAGATGGGCAAACCGTTATGTTTATTGGCCAGCAAAAAGGTATTAATACTAAAATGCGTCAGATACGTCGTTTTGGTATGGCAAATCCTGAAGGTTACCGAAAAGCCTTGCGCTTAATGAAACTTGCTGAAAAATTTAATAAACCAATCGTAACATTTATTGATACACCCGGAGCTTATCCCGGATTAGAAGCTGAAGAGCGCGGACAGGGTGAAGCTATTGCCAGAAACCTATTAGAAATGGTACAGTTAAAAGTTCCGGTTATTTGTGTGATTATTGGAGAAGGCGCAAGCGGCGGAGCTTTAGGAATTGGTATTGGCGATAAAGTTTTGATGTTAGAAAATACATGGTATTCGGTAATTTCCCCTGAATCATGTTCATCTATTTTATGGCGTAGTTGGAGTTTTAAAGAAAAAGCTGCTGAAGCTTTGAAATTAACTTCGTACGACATGAATAAAAACGGATTGATTGATGGGGTGATTAAAGAACCTGTAGGGGGCGCGCACCGCAATCAACAAATTACGTTTGAAACCGTAAAACAGGAAATTATTAAACAACTTAATGCTTTGAAAAAACAAACCGCAGAAGAACGCATTAACCAGCGCATCGAAAAATTCAGTGCAATGGGTGTTGTTCACGAAATAGATTCTTAAACTATATTTTAATTTAATACAAAGTAAAAATGGCAGACACAGGCGATATCAACATCGGATCGGTAATCAGATTTAACGGTGAATTAATGCAGATAATGGAATACCAACATCGCACACCCGGAAATTTACGTGCGTTTTATCAGGCAAAAATGCGTAGTTTAAAAACGGGTAAACAAATTGAAAACCGTTTTCGCAGTGGTGAATTAGTGGATGTTGTACGCGTGGATTACAAACAAATGCAGTTTATTTATCCGGAAGGAGAATTTGCAGTGGTGATGGATAACACAAGCTACGAACAAACCCATATCCCGATGTTTTTATTTGGCGATGCCGGAAAATTTTTGAAAGAAGGTATGGAAGTAAAAATAAGTTTTGAAGGTGATGAAGTGATTTTAGCTGAAGCTCCAACATTCGTTGAGTGTCAGATTACTTATACCGAACCCGGCGTAAAAGGTGATACTGCAACTAATACTTTAAAACCGGCAAAAATTGAATCAGGCACAGAAATTAAAGTTCCTTTGTTTATGAATGAAGGCGATTGGGTAAAAGTGGATACCAGAACCGGTGCTTATGTTGAGAGGATTAAGAAATAATGAACACTTTATATTTTTAACAAAGCAGCCTCAGTTTTTCAGAGGCTTTTTTGTTGGAAATGTTTACTATTTTTATATCTTTGGTTAAACTTTAAAATTTTATCGCATGAAAAAAATTTACACTCTTATTTTATCACTATTATTTCTTGGTACTTCGCTTAATGCCCAGCTTTCCTTATCAAAAGCAGCTTACGAACCAACAATCGGTGATTCTTACCTAACCATGGGTTATGATTCAACAAGTGCAATTCCTAAAACAACCGGAACCGGCCAATTGTGGAGTTTTACAACTTTTAGTGCACAGATAACCAATACTGAGAGCATTACTTATACAACAGTAGCTTCGACACCTGCTTCTGCAATATTCAGTAGCTCTGCCACCATGTGTAAAATGCGTATAAATGGCAGTAACACACAATACGAATACAATAAAAGCTCGGGTTCAATTTTAGAATATGTTGGAAGCTATGATACATCTGGTCCGCAAACCACAACTTTTTCTAATACCGGAATTATTGCTTCGTGGCCAATTTCGCTTACCAGTTCAAATTCTGATGCTTTTGCTGCCGTTCAAACTTCAACATCGAGCACTGTAACTATGAATGGGAATTATTCATACACAGCCACAGGGGCAGGAACCGTTATATTGCCCGGCGGAAACGTACACACCAATTGTTTGCAGGTGAGAACAACCCTTACTATATCAATGATTCAGGGAACTAATACTTCAACTTATTCAGACAAAACGTATACATATTACAGTGCTTCTGTTAAGGCACCCATCATTGAAATAAATTATCAGTCGCAAACCTCAGGAACAAACACTTCTACAGGATATAATATTTATGTGAACACTTCAGCGCAGTCTGTAGGGTTAACCGAAAACAAATCGGCTTCGGCAGATTTCATTGTTTATCCAAACCCTGCTAACGAAAAGGTAAATATATTTTTACCGGATAATGAAATTCCAAGAAGTATTGAAATAATTGATATGCTGGGAAGAGTAGTAACATCATCAAACAATTCTGTATCTGTTATTACAAGCTCACTTTCGAAAGGTCTTTATAGCATTCGTGTAAATTCTAAAAACGGTACAGGTCAAAAATCATTAATGATTACTGAATAAACACCGGAATTTAACAAATTTAGGTCCCTTTTGAAAAGAAGGGACTTTTTTCATTTTGATCTGAAACTATGCCAAATTGGAAGAGAGCTGACTGTTTTTGTCAAAAACCCGACGAAGGCTAAATCCCTTCAATACCCTATAATCCAGCCGTTTATCGTATTTAACACATAATAACATCTGCCAAAAGTAAGAATTGCCCGTTTTTTGCGTTCTTTATATAGAATTTAAACAAAGAAAAGAGGAAGAAAGAAAAATGAGAGCTTCAGCCAAAAAAATCGACATCAGCAAACAAGAATATCTTGTAAAATTGCGTATTGATAAAAGGACCATTATTATGGTTCGTAACGAACAATCTTTAAAGAACT
>JAHEYE010000230.1 GCA_023251695.1 Sphingobacteriaceae bacterium
TTTAAACAAATTTAAGGTTTTGGAAATACTTTATATAACCCTGTTTCTCTTCTTGGCCTACCTTTTAGGCTCGATTCCTACATCCATATGGATAGGTAAAGCTTTCTATAATATTGATGTTCGCGAGTTTGGGAGTGGAAACGCCGGTGCTACCAATACCTTCAGGGTTTTAGGAAAAAAGGCCGGAATTCCTGTTTTGATTATCGATATTCTTAAAGGTACCGCAGCAGTTTCATTATCTTTTTTATCCGGCTTCCATACCGGAACACCTTTCTTCACAAATTTCCAAATTGGTTTGGGAGTTGCTGCTTTAATCGGACATATCTTTCCGGTTTTTGCCGGATTCAGAGGTGGAAAAGGCGTAGCGACAATACTTGGTGTTGTTGTTTGCATTACCCCGGTAAGTTGTTCGGTTGCACTTTTGGTTTTCCTTTTGGTATTATTTACCACGCGTTATGTATCCCTAAGTTCAATCATGGCCGGTATCGCTTACCCTATCATTCTTAATCTGGTAATGCATAATGTGGATGTTACTTTAATCGTTTTCTCGCTTCTTACAGCTGTTTTATTGATCATCACACACCGTAAAAACATTACACGTTTACTTAACAAGCAGGAAGCCCGCGTTAACTTTTACAATAAAGTCTCCTAATATTCGTTAATATTTCCGGTTTATCTTTACAAAACACTAGCATTTGCTTTTTTGGCAATACATTTGATTTGATTAGAACATGGCAATTAAAAATTCTTATACTTTATTTTTCTTACTGATACTTGGTTCCGCCTTCGCGCAAGACGATTATGTGAACGATGGCGATTTACGTTACGAAGATTACATTTACAAATCCAATATTAAAACCGTACAACTCTACGAATCAACATGGGAGTTTTCGATGCCACTCATTAAATTCAATTCAGGCGAACAATTGCAATTGAGTTTTGATGATATGGATACCGAGAAAAAACAATATTCCCTCACCATTGTACACTGCGACGCTAAATGGAACCCAAGCGATTTAATGATATCGGAATATGTTCAGGGCTTTTTCGATCTCAATCTCATTAACTGGAGTTTTTCGGTGAACACACTTCAAAAATACACCCACTATTCAATTCTTTTTCCAACAACCAATATGCAGCTCACCAAATCGGGTAATTACATTGTGTATGTTTATCAGGATGGCGATAAAAGCAAAACAGTACTATCGCGCCGTTTCATGGTGTACGACGAAAAAGTTAGTGTTCTCGCTAATATTAAACAAGCCATTGGCAACGACGAACAATACGAAAAACAACACATGGATTTTTCGGTGGTGAATACTTCTTACAACATCACCAATTCCCATGTCGACCTGAAAGTAGTACTCACTCAAAATTACCGTTGGGATAATGCAGTTTACGACATCAAGCCAACTTTCAATACACCCACACAATTAACTTATAGTCTGGATGACGCGAGCACCTTTAACGGCGGTAATGAATTCCGTTATTTCGATACACGTTCACTGCGTACATATACCGAACGAATAAATAAAATTTATAAAGACAGCACCAACCATTACCGTGTTGATTTAACAAACGACCAGAACCGGAGTTATTTGAATTATATTTTTTATAACGACATCAACGGTGGGTTTTTAATTAAGAATAAAGATTTAGCCACCAATCAGGATATTGAAGCCGATTATGTATGGATCAATTTTTTCTTTCCGTTCGACAATCCAACACCTGAAGGAAATTTTTATGTTCTGGGTAAACTCACCAATTGGAAAATGGACAAAGTAAACCGTATGACCTATAATTATAACCGTCAGGGTTACGAATGTAATTTGTACGTAAAACAAGGCTACTACAATTACATCTATGCATTTTTAAAAGACAAAAGCAAAGCAGGAGATGAAACTTTAACTGAAGGTAACCATTGGGAAACTGAAAACGATTACATTATTTACGTCTACCACCGCACCCGCGGAACTTACTACGATCAGCTGATTGGGATGAGGAAATTTAATTCCAGGAAGCAGTAGCCAGAAGGCGGAAAGCAGTAGGCAGAAGGCGGAAGGCGGAAAGCAGTAGGCAGTAGGCAGTAAGCAGTCAAGGATTATGAGGAAGTTTAATTCCAGAAAACAGTAGTCAGAAGGCAGTTAAAGAGAAGGCAGAAAGCAGTTTTAGTTATGAGTGATTTTAGAATTGATACAAGAATAATTTCTATTCTACTAATACTATTAGTTTCATTCTCTTCGTGTAAAAAGACCAAACTCAAAGATGACGACAAAACATTAATTGGAAACTGGCATTGGAAAGGTGGTTGGAGTGATAATGGCGATGAAACCATCCGACTCGATATAAAACAAAAAGGAAAATACAAGTTATACAGAGACGGAAAATTAATTGAATACGGAAGAATATTAAAAGAAAAAGACGGATACTTGACATTTAAATCCGACGCATTAACAGGAATCTATCTGGGCGACAATGATTATGTTTTAAATACATGTAAGATTACATCCATTAACGGCAATGAATTAGGTATAGCGCATTGTCCATGGTGTTCTGATGATAAAACCTCAGACTTTATAAAAAATTAGCGCTATAATATTTGATGGTTTCGACAGGCTCAACCTTCACATTGCTTTTCTCTTATGATGGCGGTGACTGAGGCTCTCGAAGTCACAGCGACACTACTCCCTGCCTACTGCTTTCTGCCTTCTCAAACCTGCCTACTGTTCCTCTCCCTTCCGGGCTTTCTCGTAATCCGGAGGTGAAATTAATTTTTGAAGATCCGGTGAAGTCTCGACTCTGAATAAACCATCGATGTAAGCTTCTTTTGTCATGCTATCGAAATGAATCACACCGCGGCGGTATTGATACATTTGGAAACAATTTATTACCACCAGAATTCCTAAAACACTTATTACAGCTTTATTCAAAATCATTTTATTAATAAATACAGCCATGCCTATTACTAAAAACGGATAAATATCAATCATTGCTCTTAAGCCATAAGAGCCGCCATACCACCAACACCACCATGAAAGAATAACATAAGTATACACCAAAAACAAAATAGTAACCGGGAAACTGAATTCTTTACGTACTTTAAACATCATCACCATTCCGATTAATGAAAAAATCATAATGGGCGAATACAAGAGCCAACCTTTTCTGAAACCAAATAAACCTTCCATTAAATGCGGGTTACCGAAATAAAATTGTTCACCAATATAGGAGTTAAAAAAATAATGCCCGGTTATATATTTCCAATACAACAATTGCGGAAGGAATACCAAAACAACAAGAGCACTTATAAGAATTACAAATTTTATGCGCTGCAAGAACATAAACAGACGTTTTCCAAATTGATCAAGTGAAGTAACACCAAACAAAACCAAAAAAAAGATCAATAAAATATTTACCGGACGAATCAGAATGATTAGCCCAAAGATGAGACCAAGAACAATACTTGTTTTAAGGTCTGCCTTCTTCAGCCATTTAATTCCGTACCAAACAAAAACTGAAGCCAGACAAAATGTATGAGCATGACTCATAGCCCCAAGCACAGAAGCGTAATAAAATAAATTACTTCCAAACAACAGACAAAAAAAAGTAACAGCCACCACTTTTTCGGAATAATACAACAGTAATAAGCGCCTTAAAAAAAACAAACCGATTAGCAAATAAAATAATCCGGAAAACTGGATCATAAACTGATAAGGTTCTGAATATCCATCATCAGCATAACCAAATATTTTAGCAGCGACATGGGCAACAGCAAAAAAAGGCAGATACATAACAGCCATGCCCATGCTTGTTTTTATAACGTAATTGCCGTTCGGGCACTGTTGCGGATTGTATTGTTTGTTTTGGCGGTAAAACTCCGGGTTCTCATCAAAAAATTTAAGCGTAAGATCGTGCTTTAAAAAATAAGCCGGCAAATAACTGTAATAACTTGTCACGTCCCAATCAATAACGCTTTTTTTATTCCATTTAGCCACATTGCCGTTCACCCATACGCAGGCAATAACAAAAACAATAATCACCACAATGCTTGGACTGCGTTTTAAGTATGTAATCAGGTTAGTCAAAACGCAATGTTTTGATGGGGGTGATGCGGGTAAGAATTAAAGTAGGGAAAAACATCATCAGCATGCAGCAAGCGATTATTCCTGAATTGAGTAATAAAATATGTCCGGCATTAAATATCACCGGAACATACTCAACATAATAAGTACTGCTATCGAGTTTTACCAAATGGAAAAAGTATTGCAGCAACACCGCTCCTACCCCAATAATATTTCCAATCAGTAAGCCGCGCCATAATAATTTAAGCGACACGTAAAAAAATACCTTGCGCACACTAATATTACTCATGCCCATCGATTTTACAAGTCCAATCATATTGGCGCGTTCTAAAATTAAAATCAATAAAGCAGTAATCATATTCACCCCTGCCACCATAAGCATTAAACTGATGATGATAATACCATTCACATCCACCATGCCAAGCCATGAGAAAATATTCTCATAAGCTTCGTTCACCGGGATTATTTTATAATTGTAGCCCAACAATTCCTGTACTTTCTCTACATCGCTGCTAAGCGTATTAAAATCTTTAAGAAATATTTCGTAATCACCGGCCTCATTATTTTCCCAATAATTTAATTTTTGAATTTGCTTTATGTCAACGATGGCGAGGTTCTCGTCAAACTCTGTAAAACCTGTATTAAAAATACCACAGACCTTAAAACTGCGCGAACGTTTTTCCAATTCCACATAATCGCGGACATTTGAAAGGGAATCGCTCATTTTTTTACTCGTTAAAAAATAAGCAAGCAGTTTTTGTCCACATTTAATCAATAATTTATCCGCCAGCTTTTTCGATACCAGAATATCCCTGCTTACACCCGTGTCGGTTAAAACGGGAAGGCGGCCTTCGCTCAGGTATTTGTTTATAAAACTAAAATCAAAATCAGAAGAAACACCTTTCAGCAGCACGCCCTCATTTTCAGCTTTCGTTTTAATAATGCCGTTTTTCACCGCTATGGGCTGAATGTGTCTGACAAAGGGCAAATCCTTGAGCATTTTTAAGGTGTCTGGCGATAGTTTTATGGGCGTGGGCTCATTACTGCTGTTTAAACCGGGACTACTAATGGTGATATCGGAAGTCATACCCGTTATTTTAGCAATGATTTCCTGCTTAAAGCCCAGCACAATGGCCACTGTTAATATCATTACGCTAATGCCGAGGGATATTCCTGTGATCCCGATTTTTACAATGGGCTTAGAAATGTTATTTTTACCCTTATTTGATAAGGTAATGCGGTTTGCTATAAAACGTTCAACACTCACTCTATACAAAAATACACTTTTGGATGTATAAACTCCTCCTAATAGTAATTCTTTTTATAATCGGGCGTCATTCCGCTCGTCAGAATGACGTTGTGCGGAATCTTTCGAAGGAGAATACCCCTTTACAAGACAGAACACCACTTAAAGTATTAGAGGAAAAAGATGTTATAGTTGGAGCCGCCCAGTTTGAGCTCTACCTCCCAAAACTTAAAGACAAAAAAGTAGCCATTGTTACCAACGTTAGCGGAATGGTAGGTAAAACCAGCATTGTGGATACCCTTCTGAAATTAAAAGTAAAGATTAAAAAAGTTTTTGGTCCGGAGCACGGTTTCAGGGGTATTGCCGATGCGGGAGAAAAAGTA
>JAHEYE010000231.1 GCA_023251695.1 Sphingobacteriaceae bacterium
CCCTAAAACCAATACATTTAAACCTAAAACAGGTTTTGTAGAAGGAAACGCCGTGCTCTATGATAAAGATGGTGACCTTTGGTGGGGAACTAACGGATTCGGGGCAACCCGATTTATTACTGGTACGGGGAAAACTATTACTTATGGGTACGACCCCAAAGATTCAACCACTTTAAGTTCAGGTGAGGTAACAAATTTTCTTGAAGGAAGTGATGATATTATATGGATCGGAACAAGTTCAGGCTTAAATGCACTAAACAAAAAAACCGGCAAAGCTATTCAATACCGGAGTCAGGTAAGAAATCCAAATTCATTAAGTCATAATGTTATCAATTGTGTTTATCAGGCTAAGAATGGCCTTATTTGGGTTGGCACAATGGTAGGACTTAATTCCATTAATTTAAAAACAAAAAAAATAACACACTATCTTGCCAAAGACGGCCTTCCGCATGATAATATTGAGGGTATTCTTGAAGATGATAAAAATAATCTTTGGATTAGCACCTCCAGGGGCCTGTGCAAGTTTTCGCCTGAAGATAAACGGTTTTCGGTATATGACATCACGGATGGTTTACCTTCAAATGAATTTATTCTTGGAAGTGCTCTGAAAAGTAAAGAAGGCCGCTTTTACTTTGGCACTTCAAATGGGGTTGTTAGTTTTTCGCCTGATGAAATAAACGACAATAACAATGCCCCTAAAATTGTTATAACTGATTTTACAGTTCTGAATAAAAAAAACGATCTGACTGAAGATATTTCGGGCGTTACTACATTGACTTTAAATTATCATCAGTATTTTTTTACGCTTGAGTTAGCCGCCCTCGATTTTTCTGCCCCAATAAAAAATCAGTACGCTTATAAGCTTGAGGGCTTTAACGAAGATTGGATTTATACCAATAACAAACGGGATATTACTTTTACGAATTTGAACGCCGGGGAATACCAATTAAAAGTAAAAGCAAGCAATAACCGCGGTGTATGGAGCAATGAAGCCGTTATATTGAAAATAATCATTTCTCCGCCCTGGTGGAAAACCAAAACATTTTACATGAGCTGCCTGATTTGTCTCGTGTTATTGGTATATGGTTTTGTTAAGTGGCGTGAGCGTAAATTGGTTTTTGAACAAAAAGTTCTGAAACAAAAAATAACGGAAGCCACTACCGAGATAACAGAACAGAAAGAACTTATTGAACAGCGGAATAAGGAAGTGTTGGATTCCATTCATTATGCCAGCCGTATACAAAAAGCCCTTATGATCAGTGAAAAGAGTTTTGAAAAAATCTTCGGGCGCTTAAAGGGGAAAAAGAGTTAGCCGATGGCGGTTACCCCGGCTGTATTCCGGAAAGCATATTATTATTTTCAAAAAGCTACAAATCGTAGCAATCAATTTTTTCATTTCTATTTAATTTTGAATAACTGTTTGAAATCACAATTTGTGATATCAAAGACGGGTTAACCTTAAGGAGCCAATGCTGCACCTTAAACAAATCGATTTAAAATGGAAGGGAAAGAAGTTGCAATTTATCAAGCGATTGAGAATAAAATTTATGTTATAAGAGGTCAGAAAGTTATGATTGACAGGGATTTGGCTGATTTATATGGAATAGAAACTAAGCAGCTTAAACGTCAGGTAAATCGTAATATTGAACGGTTTCCCGCAGATTTTATGTTTGAGTTAACCAAAGCCGAGTTTGAAAATTGGAGGCGCCAATTTGGCACCTCCAACTCCTCTGATAAAATGGGGTTGAGACATGCCCCTTATGTTTTCACAGAACACGGGGTATTAATGCTCTCAAGTGTATTAAACAGCCCCCGTGCAATTCAGGTTAATATCCAAATCATGAGAACGTTTGCCCGCATACGGCAAATGCTTGCCGACAATACAGAATTGCGTTTAGAATTTGAAGAGATAAAAAAAGAAATAAATAATCACGACAAAAATATTGAAATCCTTTTCAGATACATTGATGAATTATTGGAGAAAAAAGAAAACCCTGAAGAGAGAGATATGATTGGGTTTAAATAAAATGAAAAAATATTTTCTATATTTATGTATTAATAACTGCTACGCTATGGCACCTATCCACCCAGCAGATGTTGTATAAGCGAACATTTATGACGGGTATAAACAAGTTAGGTGCAATTGCTGCGGACATCGTTTCATAAAGAATAACAACTGAAGAATTAAATTTATTCATATTAATGGGAAGTGTTTTAAGAGTATTCGGTAAAAAATTAAATATCGACAAGTTTGACATCGGCTGGAAGATTAAGCCGACTGCAATTCATCGTAAAAGCGACTTAAATCTTAGGAGGAAGAAAAATAAAATTTCAGCCATAAATTTTACTGTTAGCGACGCCAGTTTTACAAACCTAAATGGACAAATAAAAGACACTATAAAGTTTTTAAAAAAACATAATGAATATTTAAAACGTATTTCGAAAAACAAAACTGTTGATGATGTTGCAATAGACTTTGCGTTTAATTCACGCATCGACAGAGTAAATGTTGAAGTTCAAAACGACTATTTCCCTGCGGAATTAATAAAGTTAGCAGGAAAATTAAATATTAGCATTTGGTTGACACAATGGCCTTGCGAAACAAACAAACGCAAAAAATAGTTCGGCAGACACTCAAGCGTATCTTAGCTGTGGGGCAGCAAAAGCACCTAACACCAAATTCGCACCAGCGGGTGGAAGAGGTAATCGAAACTTTTGTATATTTAAGAAACAGTTTCCGTTTAGACAGTGGAGTTTTCATAAACCCGCCGGACGCAAATTAGGAAACCGTTAAACTAAAAAAAATCACAACTTATCATACTCCCCCCTCACAAAATCAGCTAGCTCTTTTACGTATTCGGGAGAAAAATTAAATTCTATTCCTGCGGCTTTATAAATGTCGGGGATTGGTTTTGTGTAACCTAAAGCTAATGCAGCTTTGTATTGTTCAATGGCCTTCTTTTTATCTTTCTTGTAATTACGCCAAACGGCGATAGCGCCCAATTGCGCAAAACCATATTCGATATAATAAAACGGCACTTCAAATAAATGCAATTGCACCTGCCATCTTCTTTTTAAATTAGCTTCCAGTCCCGAATAATTTACAACGCCCGTTCCGAAATCTTTCATGATCTGCATCCATGTGGTGTAACGTTCTTCCACATTATGATTCGGGTTTTGATAAACCCAATGTTGAAATTTATCCACAGCTGCAATCCAAGGCAAAGCATCCAATACACTTTCCAATTGCTGACGCTTCGCTCGTTTTAAATCTTCGCCATTATCAAAAAACGCATCCCAATGTTCCATGCTGATTAATTCCATACTCATACTGGCAAGTTCTGCGACTTCACTTGGTGGAGATTTAAAATCAACTAAGTCTAATGGAATATCTAAAAACGAATGAATGGCGTGCCCACCCTCGTGCACCATCGTCACCATATCACGATGCAAACCAACAGCGTTCATAAAAATAAACGGAATTTCTGTTTCGTATAATGGATATTGATACCCGCCGGGAGATTTTCCTAAACGCGAATCTAAATCCAACCGTCCCATCTTATCCATGGTGCGGATACAGTCTCCAAAAAATTTATCAATACTATCGAAACATTTTTCTGTTCTGTTAATCAAATCTCTCTCGCCATCAAATGGTTTTAAAGGAGGCTTACCTTCTGCATCAACTTCTTTGTCCCAAGGACGGTAATCATCCAGCTTTAATTTTTCCCTACGTTTCTTTTCCTGCTCAGTAACCAAGGGCACAACATGTTTTTGAACCGCATCATGAAAATTCAAACAATCCTGTACGCTGTAATCAAATCGGCCAAGTGATTGATGTTTGTAATCGCGGAAGTTTTTGAAGCCCGTATTTAATGCGATCTTATGCCGGAGTTGAATTAATTCGGAATATAAATTATTCAATGCATCTTCATCCTGAGCACGGCGGTTTTGGATTTTGCGATACACTTCTTCGCGTAAGCTCCGATTTAAATCTTTTAAAAAAACAGCCGCTTTTTGCAAAGTCATTTTTTCACCGTTATGTTCTATACTTTGCGCGCCGGAAATTTCACCGAACTGCTGTTCCTTTTGCTGAAGCTGGGTGAACAACGGAATGTTTTCTTCGCGGAATAATTCAATACTCTTTTTTACACCACGCAGATATACAAAATATTTTTCTTTGTTTAAATCTTTACTGGCCGGACTCTCAACTAATTTTTTATTTAGATTATTTGAGATTGGCGAAATATTAGGCTCAATGTTAGTAATGAAATCATTAAAACTGTTTCTGATTTCTTCATTGGCAGTATCGCAAGTCATTTTAATATAGCGCCAGGCCATGTTTTCACTTACAACTGCGCCGAGCTCGTTATAATCTTTTAACCACTTCTCTAAATCGCTTGCCGAATTAATATTTCGTTTTTCTAAATCAGAAAAAAACGGCTGGAGTTTGTCCCAAACTGTTATTGTAAAATCTTTTGGTATAAATTGTCTGTTCATAATTGTTATAGCTAGCTTGCCCTCACCCACCGCTGTCGCGGTCCTCCCTCTCCCGCAAGGAGAGGGAATTAGATGCGGAAGGTTGATTCTTTTCCTATTTTATCGTAGTTGTTTTTTAACCATGCATCGCAGGCTTGATAACCTAAATTTTTAAGGTGCATTAAAAAATCCCAGGATGTGTTTAATTTGCTAGATAAATTTAATTCTCCTAAATCGTTATCGGCACTTATATTATGCAGATTTACTTTCGGGATTTTGGTTTTTAGTTTTACACCGCTTGCAATAAGTTCTTGTTGGAATTGTATATGTTTTATCTCGTGCATTAAAGTTGAGTTGAAACTTATTTCATTTACACGGTCCTTAATTTCTTCGATGCTAGATGGCACTGATTTTATTTTTATAGGATTAATCTGAACTAATAAAATATCATCAGCGTCTACTGTATGCTTAATCAAAGGCTCCAGCGGCGGATTCCCCATATAGCCTCCGTCCCAATAAAATTCTCCGTCAATTTCAACTGCGTTGTAAATATAAGGTAAGCAGGCCGAGGCTAAAATAGATTTAGCAGTAATCTCTTTAAAACCAAAAACCTTAGCTTCACAAGTACGTACATTAGTAGCGCATACAAATAATTTCGGCGGACTCATTTTATGCAGCTCGTCAAAATCAATCAAGTCAGTTAATATTTTTTCGAGCGGGTTAAAACCAAGCGGATTAAATTGTGAGGGTGCAAGATTTTCACTCGTCATACTGAAAAATTTATACACAGGCGAAAAGTCCATATTTCCGGGACTCATCATTTTATCCATCCAGGATGGTTGGAGTCCGGATAATTTTCCGGCTTCTGAAATTTTGTGCCAGAATTTTACAAGCATATGTTTCGCTAAATTCTTTCCGCCTTTATTTAAACCGTAAATAGTACATACACCATTCATGGCGCCTGCGCTGGTTCCACAAATCCCTTCAATTTCTATGCGATCGTCATCTAAAAGGCGGTCAATGATTCCCCACGAGTAAGCTCCATGGGCGCCACCACCTTGAAGAGCTAAATCTATTTTCTTAACTTGCATGAAGTAAATTTAATAAAAGTATCTTTGCTTTATGCAAGAAAATACGGCTGAATTGATAAAATACATGGAGGGTTTTGTAAGCGACAGACGTAGGGAACGCTTAAATGAGGTTTTAGCCGAACG
>JAHEYE010000232.1 GCA_023251695.1 Sphingobacteriaceae bacterium
TACAATCGCAGGTATTGTGGTTAATACCGAAATCCGTACTTCTAAAACCGGGAATCAATTCGGGAAAATCGTTATTGAAGATTATTATGGTGCCTTTGACATTATGTTATTTGGTAAAGATTTTGTGGAATACCAAAAATTTATGGTACCGCAACTGTTTATTTTTGTAAGAGGAAGGGTGCAGGAACGTTACAATCAGCCAGGAAGTCTGGAATTTAAGGTTCAGAGAATTGAATTACTCGATGATATAAAACAAAAAGCCTTTAGTAATTTAAAGGTCAAAATAGAGCTCAATAAACTAACCGACGAGTTAATTACCAATCTGGAGAATTTGTTTAAGCAGTACAATGGTAAAAGTAATGTAGAATTTTATGTGGAGGACAGTAAGGAGAATATGTCAGTAAAACTTTACTCAAAGGGTTATAAGGTGGCTATAAGCAACGATTTACTGTTTGAATTAGACCGTTTAGGCAGCGTGAGTACTGAGTTACAGTAGGATTTTGCGGGACCAATCATTTTTTTGCTTTTCTCATCTCATTTAATTAAATTTGATATTATTAATTTTTTCAATATGAAATCGAAAATCAGTTTATTTATGGCGGTAGTGCTTATTGCATTATCTAGTGTTCAGTGTAGAAAGAAGAAATCCGAAGAACCGCCTGCAGAGGAACCGACTCCTGTAACTACAACAGGGCCTAATTCAGTTGCCGATATTATTGCTGCCAATGGCTCAGCTCTCAATACCGTAACACTCGATGTTTCCTTAGCTACTACCTTAACTATAAACGGTAATATTTTTGAAATTCCGGCTAATGCCTTTCAAACAAGTACGGGAGGAACAGTAGGCGGTATTGTGAATTTGATGGTAAAAACAATCATGACGAAGAGTCAGATTATTCTTACGGGTGCCGGTGCAAATTCTTCGAACAGTAAATTGGTTGCGACAAAAGGCTGTATTAAAACAACAGCCTCTCAGAGTACCCAAACCTTACGTTTGGTTCCCGCGGCTAATTTTATTGTTAATGTGAAAGATGTTAACGCTAGTTCTTCACCAATGAAAAAGTTCTACGCACCAAAAGTAACGGTTGATGATTCAACTAAATACTGGGCACTTGGAACTGATATTAGTGATATTCCTCAAACAACTTTTACCGCAAGCGCAAATGTTTTCCATAAAGCTACGTTAGATTCCTTAAAATGGCTGAATGTTGGGGTACAGGATACTTCTGCTGTTGCCCCTAAAACTGCAGTATCAGTAAGTGTAACTGCGTCTATGTTTAATAAGGGAAATACCATGATGTATCTCTCATACGACGGAAGTTTAACTGTCGGGGCCTTATTTGAACTAACTCCCAGTGGAGGTATATTCCGGATTTCAAACGTACCGCAAGGAAGGGTTTGTCATATTATTGGAATTTCCGCGATCAACGGGCAATATTATTGCGCAAGCATGATTTATGTCGTCCCTGCACCAGGCGCGCCGACCGTAAATTTAAATTTAGTGCCGGTAAGTCAAAGTCAGATGATAGCAACGGTCAACGCGCTACCTTAGCGTTTAAAATAAATATAAAAGAATTATTAAAGCCCCGAAAATTCGGGGCTTTTTATTATTTTTAAAGTGCGATGTTAATGACCAAAGATTATTTGAATAAATTTCTGAAAGCGTTTGCTTTTTGTCTGGCATCCTTTTTTTTCTTTCAATGTAATTCAGGAAAAGAAAAAAAACGTGTCATACCGGCGCAGCAATTAAATCTTAGTGGAAAGGTTTCCGGAATAATCAATGATACTTTATCAATTAGCCCTTTAATTGATAGCTTAAAAATTGAGTTCGGTTATTCTGAAATAGAAGGTCAGTTAAATATTTTAGGCGAGCTGGCTGAGAATTGGCGGCCCTATACTTTTCAATTAGCCACCGAAGAATTAAATCAAAGCATCAAGATGCATTATGCGTACGGTGAAGGTGATGCCTACTGTAAATTCGGAATTTATTATGTCCGTAAATTTAATTTCGACTCGGCAAAATATTATTTGGGCAGAGCTGCTTCACTCCCATCCGTAAAAAAAGAAATAGTAGCGCAATCGCTTTCCTGGGAAGGGGAAATTTTACGCTTATCAGGCGAAATTGAAAAATCATTGGCTTTGCAGGATAAGGTTATTGCTATGTGTGATACTGTGAATAATAAACGGCTTGCATTTTGCAATCTTTCAAAAGGCGAATCTTACCGCCTAATTTCCGAATTCGATAAAGCTGTTGAATGTTATAATAAGGTGATCCGCTTTTCAAAAAAAATAAATGATTTGAATAAGATTGCGGTATGCTACAATAGCATGGGTGAATTGTACCGTAATCAGGCCAATTACCCAAAAGCGCTTGAATTCTTTAATCTTGGATTGGATATCGCTATAAAAAATAAAAATAACAGTCAGATCGCTTTTTGTTACAGCTCCATGGGGGATATTTACACAGTGCAGAAAGAATACCCGAAGGCCATAGGTTTTTTCGAAGAGGCTTATAAGATAGCTGTTGAAATAAAAGCGCGTTTACAGGAATGCAATAGCTTAAGCAGCATGGGTCGTACATATCATGTAGCTGGTGAAGAAAAAAAAGCACTTGATTGTCTGAAAAAAGCGGTAGTGATAGCTGAAGAAATAGGAAATAAAGATAAAATGGCTTTTTGCAATTTAATCATCGCCGAAATTTATCAGGATGACGCGAAATATGAAGAAGCACTTGCTGCATATAATAATGCCTTGAAAATAGCAGAAGAAACCGGAAACAAAAGTTTAGCCTCTAACATTAATTATTTATTGGGGAATTTTTATATTCTAACCACAAAATACGATGCTGCTCAGAAAGCGGGAGAAAAAGGTTTGACATTAGGGCGCGAAAGCGAAACGCCGGAAAATATTAAGAATGGCGCCAATTTACTTTCACAGGTTTATGAGTTTCAAAACAAATCCCAGCAGGCGCTTGACATGATCCGGCTTTTTATTAAAATGAAAGACTCTATCAGTAACGAAGCAAATATTAAACAGTTTGCAGCCATAGAATATCAGGCGAAAGAATCAAGTTTAAAAGCTGAACAAATGGCCCGTGAAGAAACAAATAAAGCGGAATTAAACCGCCAGAAAACCATACGCTATGCATTCACAATTGGTTTTGGCTTGGTGTTAGTGCTGGTTGTTGTTGTATTCAGGAACCTACAGCAAAATAAAAAGAAAAATAAAATTATTACCGCACAAAAATTAGAAGTCGAGCATCAGAAGGAATTGGTAGATGAAAAAAATAAAGAGATTACAGACAGCATCACCTACGCCAAACGCTTACAGGAAGCCATTTTACCCCCGCTCAAAATGGTGAAAGAAATTTTTCCGGAAAATTTTGTGCTATACATTCCAAAAGATATTATTGCCGGTGATTTTTACTGGATGGAACATTCGGGAGAATTTACCTTTATTGCCGCAGCTGATTCAACGGGACATGGTGTGCCGGGCGCAATGGTCTCGGTGGTTTGCTCGAATGCGCTTAACAGATCGATCAAAGAATTTAAATTAACTGAACCCGGGCTGGTTTTGGATAAAGCGCGTGAGCTCGTATTGGAAACATTTGCAAAAAGTGAGGGCGATGTGAAGGATGGAATGGATATTTCATTATTATGCATCAACCGTAAAAAGAAAAGCATTACATGGGCAGGTGCAAATAATCCACTTTGGTATATTAATCCTGAAGAAAATTTATTATCTGAAATTAAACCTAATAAACAACCTATTGGCAAAACAGATAATCCTTTACCGTTTACTACCCACTCTATTCCATATTTACCCGGAAAAATTATTTATTTAATAACAGACGGCTATGCGGATCAGTTTGGCGGACCGAAAGGAAAAAAATTAAAATATAAACAACTGGAAGAGTTTATTCTTAATAGCAAGGATAAACCGCTTAGTGAACAAAAAGAAGTTCTGGAACAAAAATTCGCCGCCTGGAAAATGCATTACGAACAGGTGGATGATGTTACTTTATTAGGTTTGAAGATATAAAATGTACAAAATTAGATTCATAGATGCCGAAAATATGAAAAGTGTTATCCCGCTCGTTGCATTACTCAATCCGGGTGTAAGTGAAAAAACACTTTTGGAACGCCTGGAGGTGATGATGAAGAACGATTATCAATGTCTGGGTGTTTACGACAAAGAAAAGCTTGTCGGAGTTTGCGGTTTATGGACCTTGATGAAATTTTACAATGGCAAACATTTGGAACCCGATAATGTGGTTATTTTACCAGAATACCGTAACAAAGGCATAGGTGAACTTTTAATGACATGGATTGATAAGTATGCGGTTGAAAATAATTACGAAGCCATTGAGCTGAATGCTTATGTTGAAAATTTAAAAGGAACTGAGTTCTGGAAAAAAACTGGTTATGCTATCCGTGGACACCATTTTCAAAAAATACTGAAGAAAGAAGAATGAAAAAATTCGCATATTTTGGTTTGGGAATTTTGTGTCTGTTTGCAATTTTGATTTGTTTTGCTAACTACAAGATCAACAGCTTCAGTGAACCTTATTTATATAACAGAACCGATTCCATTCCTGTTTGCAAGACTGCAGTTTTATTAGGCACAAGTAAATTCATGCGCAACGGAACAAAAAATTATTTTTTCTACAACAGGATAAAGGCTGCTGAAACACTTTTTAAATCGGGCAAAATCAGTTTTCTCATCATTAGCGGTGATAACAGTTTAAGTTATTATAATGAACCGGAGGACATGAAAAAAGAATTAGTAAAAGCAGGGGTTC
Organism: Sphingobacteriaceae bacterium; assembly: GCA_023251695.1. GTDB lineage: Bacteria > Bacteroidota > Bacteroidia > B-17B0 > Aurantibacillaceae > JAHEYG01. The sequence continues at coordinate 4,802 of JAHEYE010000232.1, forward strand.
CCGATTCAGTTATCTTCCTCGATTATGCAGGCTTCAGAACTTTTGATTCGATGATAAGGGCCAAAGAAATTTTCGGACAAAGTAAATTCATTGTGGTTTCACAGCAATTTCACAACGAACGTGCTATTTATATTGCCCGTAAGTACGGAATAGAAGCGTATGGCTATAACGCGGAAGAAGTAAGCGCATACAGCGGTTTTAAAACCAAAGTGCGGGAATTGTTTGCCAGGGTAAAAGTATTCATAGATGTTTATACTAATAAGCAGCCAAAATTTCTCGGAGAAAAAATTATCATTATCTAACAGCTTGATATATACAGTCCTGCTCCTGTATTATTAAATAAAGACTTTGAGCATTCAGTTAACAGTATCACGTTCAAAACTGCTGAATTATTAGTGCCGGTTCTTTATTCTCTTTAATAGATTTGATAAACCTTAAAATCTTAAACTATGTTACATATTAATTTTATCGCAGTTTTAATAGCCGCCGTTGTTCCAATGGTAATGGGCTTTATTTGGTATAACCCAAAAGTATTTGGTACTGCCTGGATGACTGCATCCGGTATGACTCCCGAAAAAGCAAAACAATCTAACATGGCAGTAGTGTTTGGTGTTTCTTTTATCATGAGTTTAATGTTGGCGTTCTTTATGCAACCAATGGTAATTCATCAGTTTCATCTGGGTTCCTTATTTTATAAATTACCTGTTGAGGATGCCACTACTCCTGAAGGCGCTTTGTATAAGCAAGTAATGGATCTTTTAGGTGGCAGCTGGCGTACTTTTAAACACGGAGCCTTGCACGGTTTCATTGGTGGCCTTTTCCTTGCTTTACCTCTTATGTGTACAAACGCATTATTTGAAGGAAAAGGTTTCAAATACATT
>JAHEYE010000233.1 GCA_023251695.1 Sphingobacteriaceae bacterium
CAGCGACGCGGGGCCCATACGAATTTTACAATGCTATCTTCATCGATACTTCAGTTAGTCCGGGCACAATTGTCACACGCAATTTCCAATTTTATTATAAATCTTCCGCCGTTTTCAGGTGGCTCGAAAATTTTGAAGGCTACGGAACCACAACCGGCATCAGCATTCAAAAATCAAATACAACCGATACAACATTTACCATTCTCAATAAACTTACTAATCCAAGCGCAGATGTTTTTGAAGGAAATAAGTGCATGTACTTTGTTGTAGATAACGATAGGCGCATTGCACAGTTTGAATCGGTTGCACAGTTTCCACTTCCAAAATCGGGCGCTCCTGTTTATCTCGAAATGGATTATAAATGTACAGATGCTTTTGAGGTGGGTGTTTATTCAGGCTCCTCGTATTGGTTTGTTATCGGACTTAATTCAAGTGAAACCTGGAATAAAATTTACATCCGCTTAAGTGACGGGGTTAGCAATCTTCCGGGCAATTGCGGTTGGTACGTACGTTCCTTTAAAAACAACAGTGCGCCTACAAGCGAATATTGGATCGATAATCTGAAAATTATTAGCTACTGATTTGAACAAAACGCTTCATACCGTTAAATATATTTTCTTCGATTTGCTCGCAGCAGCGGCAGCGTGGACCGCTTTTTACGTTTACCGTAAAAGTAAAATTGATCCCGCAAAAATCGGTTCGGTGCCTGATGTGTTTTTTGATGCGCAGTTTTTCAAAAGTATTATCATCATTCCACTTGCGTGGTTATTGTTCTATTACCTTGTCGGAACCTATAACAACGTATTAAGACGTTCGCGTATCAATGAGTTCGTTCAGACTTTCATGGTGGCACTCTTAGGTGTAACCATTGTTTTCTTTGTGCTCTTGCTCGACGATTACGTTACCAATTATAAATTCTATTATAAATTATTTTTCACGCTCTTTGGTCTGCATTTCGTATTTACGGCCATTCTGCGTTTTATTTTATCGAGCATTACCAATTACCGTATTGCAAAGCGTGATTTTGGTTTCCGCACTATTATAATAGGAAGCAATGAACGTGCCTTAAGTACACTCAACGAGATTAACTCCCTTAAAAAAGGAATTGGTAACACATTTATTGGTTTTGTTCATATCGAAGGTAAAAACGGTTACTCCGAGGAATTAAAAAAGACATTGCCTCACCTTGGTGAATATCACGACATCAAAAAAATAATTCAGCAAAATAATGTTGAAGAAGTTATTATCGCACTCGAAACCGAAGAACACGAATACCTGAAACAGATTGTAAATGAATTAAGCGACCTTGGACTCGTGATAAAAATTATCCCCGACATGTATGATATTTTATCGGGACAGGTAAAAATGAATTCGATTTTTGGCACACCGCTCATTGAAATAAAAAACACCATTATTCCTGACTGGCAGGTAGCGGTGAAACGTTTTATCGATGTTAGTTTATCTGTACTTGTTTTAGTTGGCTTAAGCTGGTTCTACATCATTTTGATTATTCTGGTAAAAATAACGTCGCGTGGTCCGGCCTTTTTTAAACAAGAGCGCATCGGCATTCATGGGCAACCTTTCAATATTTTTAAATTCCGTACAATGCTTTGTGATGCGGAAAAAACAGGCCCGGCACTCTCGAGCGAAACCGACCCACGCGTTACAGGCTTCGGACGCTTTTTACGCAAAGTACGTTTAGATGAAATGCCACAATTTTTAAATGTATTGATGGGCGACATGAGCTTGGTTGGTCCACGCCCCGAAAGACAATTCTTCATTGATCAGATTGTTGAGCGCGCACCGCATTATAAGCATTTACAAAAAGTAAGACCGGGTATTACATCGTGGGGACAAGTAAAATATGGTTATGCAGAAAATGTAGATGAAATGATTGATCGTTTAAAATTTGATATTCTCTACATCGAAAACATGAGCCTTCTGCTCGATTTCAAAATTCTGGTACATACAATCCTTATTGTGTTGCAGGGACGCGGTAAGTAATTTTAATCCTTTTCATTTAAATTGTATCTTGCCCCGTGCAATTTGAAGAGCTTTATAACGAACACAAAAACTTAGTTTACAACTTAGCCCTTCAGTATGTACAAAACACCGAAGACGCCGAAGAAATTACACAGGATGTATTTGTGAGCGTTTACGAGAAGCTGGATGCATTCAGACAGGAATCCAAGCACAGCACTTGGTTGTATCGCATCACCATTAACAAATCACTCGATTTCCTGAAAGCAAAAAAACGACAAAAACGTTTTTCTTTTTTTACTTCTTTATTTCATGAAGAAACAGGCGAAGAAAAACATCAGATTTCGGATTTTAATCACCCCGGTATAATGATTGAGGAAAAAGAGCAACTTAAAAAACTCTTCGCCTTAATTAACGGATTGCCCGATAACCAAAAAACAGCCCTTATTTTAATGAAGATCGAAGAAAAAAGCCAAGTTGAAACCGGCGAGATAATGAACATGAGCCCAAAGGCCGTCGAATCCCTTGTACAGCGGGCTAAATCGAATCTGGCCAAAAAATTAAATCAAAGCGAAGGATAATAAAATTAACAGCGTCTAATCATAAAGAACATGGAAAACCAACTCGATAGTTTAAATAGAATCCAAAAAGTGGATGCACCAACTTTTTTGTACACACGCATTTTATCGCGCATACAAAATAAGGTGAAAGAAACTGTTCCCGTTAAATGGGCGGTGGCCGCTGCGGCTTGTTTAACCTTGTTGATTATTATTAACCTTACCGTTATTCAAGCGGATAAGGATAATAACAAAACGGATTTAACGGAAGTGTTCTCTTTAAAAACAAATAATTCTCTTTACAATGAATAAGAACAAACTATTAATATTCATCATCGCCGGCTTATTGGTTTCCAATATTCTTCTTGTTGTGTTTATGATGAAGGGCAGGCCGCATGGCGGACATGGTCCAGATCACCGCCCTATGCCCCGTGAAACAATTATTGAGCGCTTACATTTTGATGCCAATCAGGTAAAGCGTTACGATACCTTAATTAAAAAGCACCGTTCTGATATTAACGGCTATCAGGAAACTTTAATGTCTTTGAAAAACAATCTCTATACTAATTTAAAAAGTAAGACGGATAAACCAACTATTTATTTTTCGATTGATGCAATTGCGAAAGTGCAGTCGGAAATTGAGCATGTTCATTATGCCCATTTCGAGGATATAAAAGCATTGTGTAAACCCGATCAGCTTGGCGATTTTAATAAACTGGCCGAAGAACTCGCGCGTTTGTTCGCTCCTCCTCCACCGCCTAAAAAACATGATTAAACTATTTTTCAGTTTTTCATTTCTTGTTATATGTTATGCGTTTTGTTTAAAGCCGGAACCCATTACCATAACCTTCGCCCCGAAATTCGGAAGTGCCACTTTACAATTAAATAAAAAATATTTTCTTCCTGCAATTAACGACAGCCTCAGTATTGAAACTTTTAAGTTTTATGTTTCAGGGATTTCTTTAATGAAAAACGGAAAAGCCATTTTCCAAAACAAAGGCGGTTTTTACCTGATGGATCTTGAAAACAAAATGAGACTGGAATTTGGTTCTGCGACAAAAGATTTTGACGCGATTCAATTTAATGTGGGTATCGACAGCACAACAAACGCGGGCGGTGTTAAAGGCGGCGATTTAGATCCGACCAAAAACATGTATTGGGCCTGGCAAAGCGGTTATATTAATTTTAAACTGGAAGGAAAAAGCAAAGTCTGCAAAACCCGTAATAACGTTTTTCAATATCATATTGGCGGTTTCATGCATCCGAATAATTCTTTGCAAACGGTCACCATTCCGGCAACAGGAAATTCAATTCAAATAAATTTCGATTTGGAAAAATTCCTTAGTGGAGTTGGCTTACAAACCACGAACGAGATTATGTCTCCCAATGCAAAAGCCATGCAAGTGGCAAAACTATACAAAACCGTTTTCGAGGCGCAATGAAATTAAAAGGTTTCATAGCTCTTTCTTTTTTTGTGATCCTTGGTTTTACTTCCATTAAAGTATTCGAGTTAAAATATCCGTCCTATTTCCCGAAACCCGTTTACGACTTAAAAACAAATCCTCTCACACAAGAGAAAATTGATTTAGGCAAAGCTTTGTTCTACGACCCAATCCTCTCAAAAGACAATACCATTTCCTGCGCATCTTGTCATAATTCTTATCAGGCTTTTGCACATACCGACCATCAATTGAGTCATGGCATCAACGATCTCATCGGAACGCGCAACGCTCCTGCTCTTTTTAATTTAGCCTGGCATACTATTTTTATGTGGGACGGCGCCGTTAACCATCTCGATGTACAAGCCCTCGCTCCTATTGCACATCCCAAAGAAATGAATGAGAATTTAGGCAACGTGGTAAAAAAATTACAAGCCTCTAAATTATATCCCAAACTATTTCTCAAAGCCTTTAAAGATTCTGTTATTACGGGCGAACATGTTTTAAAAGCACTTTCACAATTTCAACTCACTTTAATAAGTGCAACATCTAAATACGACCGCGTTAAACAAAGCAAAGCTAAATTCACCGCGCAGGAAGAAAACGGATACAAATTATTTTTAGAGAACTGCAACAGCTGCCATACCGAACCACTTTTCTCTAATTACAAATTCGCGAATAATGGTTTAAGCATTGATTCTACTTTAAAAGATTACGGACGTTACACCATCACAAAACAAAGCGCCGATAGTCTAAAGTTCAAAATTCCGAGTCTGCGTAATTTAAGTTACACCAACCCTTATATGCACGACGGCCGTTTTAACAAACTGAATCAGGTTTTGAACCATTATGTAAGCATAAAAGACTCCAAAGTGCTCTCACCCGAGCTAAAAAAGCCGATTCAGCTTAATTCTAACCAAAAAACAGACCTTATTGCCTTTTTATTAACTTTAAACGACAGCACTTTTGTTTTTAATCCTGACAATCAATACCCCAAAAGTATTTTAATGCCTGCCGAAGGAACCCGGAAATAATAACGTCTTACTACCTATAAACCGAAACACATGAAAAAAATATTCTATTCTTCAGCTCTTTTACTTGCAGCTTTTGTTTCAAACGCGCAATTGAGTCCTGGTATTACTTCGTGGTTACAGAATACTACAGTAACCGGAAAATACTATATACAAAGTAATTTCACTGCTTTTAGTAATACCGTAACTGCCAATTGTCAGGCCGTGCAATACAATGCAACTGATGTGTACGTATCCACTAAAGGCGTGCCTACTTATACAACGGGACCGTTTTTAGATGGTAATCCCTCACAGGCTTCTAACCAAAATGCTATTTTTAAATTTCCATTAGCACCCACACAAAACACAAACACGCCAACAGCCACTACAGGCGGAAACATTGGTGTATTTATTAATGGTGTGGCTATGTTCGATTACCGCGACGGCGTTTCATGGCAAAACTCAACCGGCACTTTAAAAGGCGGACCACTAGGCGGTATGGGCGACGGTGTTTGGAACCGCGATGCAATACCTGCGGAGAAACAAGGATTTGATTGCGCAAAAGGACATCCTGCCATGGGTAATTACCATCATCACCAAAACCCGAGTGCATTTAAATTAGATTTAAGTGTGACTTCAACTATTTGTACTTTATATAATGCCGACGGT
>JAHEYE010000039.1 GCA_023251695.1 Sphingobacteriaceae bacterium
CTGTATGCTTACAATCATAATTTAGATACATCGGAAGAAAATTATAATAATATTATTTCAACACGTAATTACGACGACCGTTTAAATACTTTGAAAAATGTACGCAAAGCAGGATTAACAGTTTGTTCGGGTGGAATTATCGGTATGGGAGAATCGAGTGAAGACCGGGTTGGCATGTTGTACACCTTAAGTTTATTACGTCCACAACCTGAATCTGTACCCATTAATGCATTAGTACCTGTTGAAGGAACACCATTGGAAAATCAACCACCGGTTCCGATTTGGGATATGGTGCGTATGATTGCAACCACGCGTATAGTATTACCAAAAACAGCAGTGCGTTTATCGGCAGGCAGACAAGAAATGAGTTTGGAAGGACAAGCTTTGTGTTTTCTTGCCGGTGCCAATTCGATTTTTGCGGGAGAAAAACTTTTAACGACTCCGAATCCTGATTTCAATCAAGACATGGAGATGTTTAAGTTATTGGGTTTAAATCCTAAAAAAGCATTTGCAGATCAAGAAGTGATGCCTTTGTCATAAACTTAAGGAAGACTTATTTAAAATTCAAATCATGAAAAAAATAATTATTTGTTTATTCTTGTTACCGCTGCTTAATTTATCGGCACAAAAGCAAGTATCCGCCCAGTACGACCATATTGGAAAATTTTTCTACGGTATGGCAATTGTTGAATCGAACGGTAAAAAAGGAGCCATCGATTCTACAGGAAAAGAATTGATTAAACCGGAGTGGGACAATCTCACCGGATTCGGAAAAGACGGAATAGGCTACGCCCGTAAAAACGGGAAAGTAGGATTAATAAAAAGAGACGGCACTTTGCTTTTAGAGCCGAATTATGAACGCATAAGTGGCTTTCATAATGGGCGGGCCATAATTAACCAGGGTATTTTTAAAGGTGTGGTTGATTTTAGCGGAAAAGTTATTATTGAACCTAAATACGAGCATCTGAAGTTTGAAGAAAGCGGATTGGTTCGTGCTCGTCAGGGTGGAAAAGAGGTTCTTTTAAAAGTTGATTAATAAAAAAGAAATGAAAGGCCCTTTGCATTTGGTTCATTCCATTGAAGAACGGAAGCGCAAAGGGCTTTTCCGTTCTCTTAAGAGCAACTATCCGAAAACAGATTTCAGCAGCAACGATTATCTTGGCTTTTCCAAAAATGGTTTAATTGAGCAAAAAATAAAAAATCTGGAACACTTTTCTTCGGGCTCAACAGGCTCACGTTTAATTTCCGGCAATTCTTTGTTTGTGGAGGAGCTTGAAAAAAAAATAGCAAAATTTCATTCGGCGGAAGCGGCTTTAATTTTTAATTCGGGTTATGATGCAAATGTAGGTTTGCTTTCATCAATTGCCGGTAAACGCGATCTGATTTTGTATGACGAATTAATTCATGCTTCAATTCATGATGGTATCAGAATGGGCTATGCCAAATATTATAAGATAAAACATAACGACATTGAACATCTGAAACGCCTAATTGACCGGAATAAAGATTTTGTGGACAATATTTTTGTGGTGGTGGAGAGTGTGTATTCAATGGATGGCGATAGCGCCAAGTTGAAAGAACTTTCTGAAATTTGTGATAGTAAAAAAATATTTTTAATTGTTGATGAAGCACATGCTGTAGGTGTTTTCGGGAAAAACGGCAAAGGGTTGTGTAATGAATTTGGTATTGAAGAAAAATGCTTCGCCCGACTTTATACTTACGGAAAAGCAATGGGTTGTCATGGTGCAGCTATTGTTGGCAGCAACGCATTGCGCGATTTTCTTATTAATTTCGCCCGTTCGTTTGTTTATTCTACTGCTTTACCTTTGCATAGTTTGCTGATGATAGAGGCGGCTTATGGTTTATTGAATGAAACAAAGCAGAATGTGCGGCTTAAAGACAACATCAGCTACTTTAATTCACTAATTAAGGGCGATGATAAATTTATTCAAAGCAACAGCGCCATTCATTGCAGATTATTTCCGGGAAATCATAATGTCGACATAATTGAGTCCCAATTCAAAAAAAATGATATGTTTGTAAAAGGAATTAAGAGCCCGACCGTAAAGGAGGGGGCTGAGCGCGTTAGAATTTGTCTGCACGCCTTTAATACCAAAGAAGAAATTAAAAAACTTGTAGATTTAATAAATGAATAGATTTTTTATAACCGGAATTGGCACAAACGTAGGGAAAACCCTGGTTTCAGCAATATTGTGTGAAGCCATGCAGGCCGATTACTGGAAACCTATTCAATGTGGAATTGAGGAAGGAAGAGATAAAGATATCGTAAAGAAGTTACTCAGCAATAGCAAAAGTGTTTGTCATGATGAAACTTATTTACTAAAAGAGCCAGCTTCGCCAAATATAGCTGCAAAAAAGGAAGGAATAAAGATTACCATGGATAGTTTATCACTTCCGCAAACCTTAAATAAAATTTGTATTGAAGGTGCCGGCGGACCAATGGTACCCATTAATGATTCGTATTTCGTTATAGATATTGCTAAACAAAATGGTTTAGCGGTGGTGTTGGTAATTGATTCTTATTTGGGTTGCATCAATCATTCTTTATTGTGCATTGATTATTTGTTAAATAATAATTATAAGCTCCACGGTTTAATTTTAAACGGAAATTTCGATGAAGAAGTAAAAAACTCCATTATCAATTACAAACGTATTCCTGTTCTGGGGGAAATCCCAAAAGTTGAAAATCCTGACAAGAAATTTGTGCGGGAACAAGCCTCCAACTTAGATATTTCTTTGTTGTAATGAGTATTTTAGAAAAAGATAAAGAATTTGTCTGGCACCCTTTTACACATTTAAAATCAGAAGGCGAAAACATTTGTATCGAAAGAGCAGAAGGTTCTTATTACTACGACGATAAAGGCAATAAATACATTGATGCTATTTCGAGCTGGTGGGTTAATTTGCACGGACATTCGCATCCACACATAAATCTTAAACTGGTACAGCAGATACAAAAATTCGAACACACCATGTTCAGTGGTTTTACCCATCAACCGGCAGTTGAATTGGCCGAACGTTTATTAAAGCACCTTCCCAAAAACCAAAACAAAATATTTTACTCCGACAACGGCTCCACAGCAGTTGAAGTAGCTTTAAAAATGGCATTGCAGTTTTGGGAGAATAAAGGCGAAAGCAAACCTCTTTTCATTGCTTTTGAAAATGCTTATCATGGTGATACATTCGGTGGCATGAGCGTTGGTGAGAGAAATGTATTTAATAATGCTTTCGAAAAATTATTATTCGAAGTGGTGCATATTCCTCTTCCTAATGCTGAAAATATCGGGCGACTCGAAACCGAATTGCAGACTCTTGTAAAAAATCATTCAGTTGCGGCTTTTATTTTTGAACCACTGGTTCAGGGCGCAGGCGGGATGCAAATGTACGAGGCAAAATATCTTGATAAGTTAATTCAAATATGCAATAAGAATAAGGTAATTACCATTGCCGATGAAGTAATGACCGGTTTTGGTCGCACCGGAAAATTCTTCGCCTCTGATTATTTACAAAACAAACCTGATATTATTTGTTTGTCGAAAGGTTTAACCGGGGGTTATATGCCTTTAGGTGTTACCAGTTGTTCGCAATTTATTTATGATGCTTTTGTGAGTGACGACAAGAAAAAGACTTTCTTTCACGGTCATAGTTACACCGGAAACCCAATAGCTTGTACTGCAGCATTAGCAAGTATGGATTTAATGGAGGAAAAAAGAACCTGGATTGGAATTGACCGTATTATAAAAAAACACGAATTCTTTTTAAGTAAAATTAAATCTCATAAAGCCATAAAAAATGTCAGACAAACAGGAACTATTCTGGCGATTGAACTAAACACAACAGAGCACAGTCATTATTTAAATAACGCCTCTGAAAAAATAGCAGAATACTTTTTGAAACACGGAATTTTAATCCGCCCCTTAGGAAATGTATTTTATATTTTACCACCGTACTGTATCAGTTTCGGTGATTTGGATTTTATGTACACAAGAATTGAAGAATTTCTCGCAATGTCTTAATTCCTTTTTCTCAGTTGGTAAAGGTGAACAGCGTTCTTCGAAAACGCCAAGTCATAATGTTTGTTGACTAGGGTAGTTACAATGCTTAAGCATTTATTATTTTTTTCTTCATCGAAAATAAAAATGTAGTCGGCTGGATATTCGACTTTACTTACTTTCCCGGATTTCCATTTTAAGCAATGGGTATTATCCAAAGTATCTATTTTTAGTATTGGTAAATTGTTTTCTTGCCATATTACTGGGAAGTAGCGCGTTTCTGCTTCATAGTTTTCCATTACCAAAACCGATTTTTCAGCTGCTATATAATTGGAAAAATGTTTAGCCTGCCAGCTTAAACCAGGATTAAAAATAGGCAACACTACAGTTTCTGGCTTTATTAAATGACTTGCACTTATTACATCCTTCATATCTTGGTTAAGTCTGTTTTGTACCTTTTCTTTTTTGAAAAGTAAAATGGAGTGCAAAACAAGTATGGCAGTTATTATAGGAATTCCTATTTTCGAATTGATTTTATGAGTTGCAATTAAAAGAATCACGAAAAAAAAGGCAAATAAAACAAATCTATCTGTAATATAACCCCCATGTCCGTCTTCATTAGGTTGGGTATAGGACAAATAAACGAGAGTGAAAAATAGAAGTAGAAAAACATCTTGTTTTAAAAAGAAATTTTTGACGCTTAGTTTTCCAGACTTTCTGAAATCAGAAATACGAAGCCATGCTACAGATAGTCCCAAAACTGCAATCAGCACAAAAATGAGTTTACAATATAAATTTTCATCTTCACCATAAGCTTGTAAAGGCCCCGCGTTGGTAAAGAACCAATTAATTTCTGAAGTTGTTAAAAATGTCTTGGTGTCTAAAGGTGGTCTCTTAATAAAATATTCAGCGGTTAAAAAAATAAAAATACTTGCAGGTAAAATAAGGTTTATTATTCTTGAAACAAGCCATTTATAGATACTTTCTTTTTTTAGAACCAAAAGAACAATGAATTCAACCATTGAATTAGTGAAAAAGAAAATTAGGCTGAGTGTAAAAGTAAAAATATGGGAAAAATAGCTCAGCCCCAGTACTAAGAAAAAAAGCGCTGCCAATCTTAGGTTTGGTTTATTTTCAAACTTTAAAAAAATTAGAATGCTTAAAAGACAAAATACTATGCCAATTGTGAAATTAAAAAAACCCATATAAAGGAGTGAGAAGTGTGTAAAGGGAAAAATAGCATAGCTTAAATAGCTGCTTTCATGGTTAAAAACCTGAACAATTTTCCTGAATAAAATAGGCGTAAGCACCAAATGAATAAGTAGTAACGCTTTTTCAGCACACGAAAAAGTGAAGATTTTCTTGAAAACTATAAATAGACAGTAACTAAAACTGTTTGGAAGTAGTTCTTTATTAAGTTCGTAAAACTGATGGTAATAGCTTTTGTCGTTAAACAATAATTGATTAATAATATTGGCATTATAGTTATGCGAGCCGCCGTCTAAAGTTACAAAGTACTTATTGGAGAAAAGAATTAAGACATTTAAAAATAGAAGAATATAGAATAGCATATTTTCCGTAATAAGAAAGCTATCTTGACGTACCTCAATTTTATTTTTAGAAAAATTATTCAAAAATTGGTTTTTCTATTTAACCATACTAACTAAACTTATTCTTAGGAACAATGGTGCAGGTAAACCTGCTCACACAAACCAACTCATTTTCTTCATTATAAATTTTAATATCCCAAACTTGATTTTTCCCGGTGATGTGAATGGGGCTGCAAATACCCGTTACAATTCCTTTTGTAACAGCTTTAACATGATTGGCGTTAATTTCAATTCCAACACCAATAAATAAATCGCGATTTACTACGCACCAACTGGCAACGCTTCCTAAAGTTTCAGCTAAAGCTACGGAAGCGCCCCCATGAAGCAATCCAAAAGGCTGCTTGGTCCGGTTATCAACCGGCATAGAAGCTTTCAGGTAGTTTTCGCCTATTTCGGTAAAGGTAATATTCAGGTGTTCGCCCATTGTGCCCTCGTTTAAAGCGTTGATGTGGGTAAGGTTAGGGGTATTATGCCAAATGCTCATATTTAACTAACTTTGTGTAAGTCCGAAATTAGTAAAATTTCCTAATTTAGTCTAACGTTTCAAAAGTATTTAGCCATGAAAAAACTCACCATTTTAATTTTAATTATGCTGTTTGGTTTATCGTTTATATTCAAGAAAAAAAGTAGCGGTCCGTTACCGAGTATTCATTCGTTTAAAGTGAAAACTATCGATGGACAGGATTTTGATTTCAGCACTTTAAAAGGAAAAAAAGTATTGATTGTCAATACTGCCAGTGAATGTGGTTTGACACCGCAGTACAAACTGTTGGAAGAAGTGTTTGAAAAGTATAAAGACAAAAATTTCACCATCGTGGGTTTTCCTGCAAACAACTTCGGCTCACAGGAACCCGGTTCAAATACTGAGATAAAGGCGTTTTGTACAAAAAATTATGGTGTAACTTTTCAGATGATGGAAAAAGTATCTGTGAAGGGTGATGATATGTGTGATGTTTATAAGTGGCTTACACAAAAAGATAAAAACGGGGTGGGCAGTAGTATCGTAAAATGGAATTTTCAAAAATACATGATTGATGAAGAAGGGCATTTGGTAGATAGTGTGTCGCCTGGAAAAAAACCGAATTGTGATAAAATTATTAATTGGATAGAAGGCAAAAAGTAAGCAGTAGGCAGAAAGCAGTAAATAGTAGTTATGAAAATAGATATTTTAGCCATAGGAGTTCACCCGGATGATGTTGAATTATCTTGCGCGGGAACAATTTTAAAACATATTGCTTTAAAGAAAAAAGTTGGTATTCTGGATTTAACGCGTGGTGAATTGGGAACGCGCGGCACAGCTGAAATCAGAACTAAAGAAGCAAAGAAAGCGGCAAAAATATTGGGCGTTTCTTTCCGTGAACAATTAAATATGGCGGATGGGTTTTTCAGGAACAATGAAAAATTTCAATTGGAAATCATTGAAAAAATCCGACAATATCAACCTGAGATTGTTTTATGTAATGCGGTTAGTGATCGTCATCCCGACCATGGCCGTTCTGCAAAATTAGTAAGCGATGCGTGTTTTTACAGTGGTTTGATGAAAATTGAGACGCTGCACGCAAAGAAAAAACAACAGGCATGGCGACCAAAAGCAGTTTACCATTATATTCAGGATAATTTTATTCATCCGGATTTTGTGATAGATATTACAAAGTACATGGATAAAAAAATGGAAGCAATCTCTGCTTTCGAATCACAATTCTATAATCCAAATTCCAAAGAACCAAAAACTGCTATTTCAGGAGAGGATTTTTTTGAACTAGTTAAAGCTAAAAGTATGATTTTTGGCAGAAGTATCGGTGTACGTTACGCTGAAGGTTTTACAGCTGACAGAACCATCGGGGTTAATTCATTATTTCATCTTGTATAAACGCTTCTATGAGCGAAACAGAAAATTATAAGATATTACTTGTCGACGATGAGCTGGATATTTTAGATTTTCTGGGATACAATTTAAAAAAAGAAGGTTACACAGTTTTTACTGCGTCAAATGGTGTAGAAGCCATCGCCATTGCAAAAAAGGAGACACCACATTTAATTGTGCTCGATATCATGATGCCTGAAATGGATGGAATAGAAACCTGCAGGAATATCCGTGAAATTCCGGCGCTCAATAATTCAGTGGTTACTTTTTTAACTGCACGTAACGAAGAGTATACCCAGATTTCAGGATTTGAAGTGGGGGCTGATGATTTTATTACCAAACCAATTAAGCCCCGTGTTTTCTTAAGCCGGGTAAAAGCTTTGTTACGCAGGTATAAAAGCGATAAATCTCCGGTTCCGGTAATTGTTGATCTGGGTGAGATAAAAATTGATATGGAGAAGCATATGGTTTACAAGGGAGATAAAGCTATAGAACTACCAAAAAAAGAATTTAATCTCTTAACGCTTTTGTCGAGCAAACCCGGAAAAGTTTTTAAACGTGAAAATATTCTCGACCTGGTTTGGGGTGATGAAGTTGTTGTTGGCGACCGCACCATTGATGTGCACATCCGTAAACTCCGCGAAAAATTAGGCGAAGATTATATCAAAACGGTAAAAGGAGTGGGGTATAAGTTTGAGTTTTAGCCGCGGATTTCACAGATTAGCACAGATAATAAGAATAAAATAAATCCGCGCAAATCTGCGTAATCCGCGGCTTAAACCCTCACAAATTTCTGAAAAACATAATCAAATTTATTTTTTTCATCAGCAAAGTGTCCTTCTTCCCATGCTAAATTGAAATCAGCGAATGTCAATTCCGGGAAAAAAGTATCCGCTTCAAATTCATGTTTTACAAGCGTACGGTAAACTTCCGATACCAGCGGCATAGCCAGTTTATAAATTTCAGCTCCGCCGATGATAAATGCCTTTTCTGCATGCACATTTTTCATGACTTCCTCAAAAGAAGAATACACTTCTGCACCCTCAATTTTTAAATCTTTGTTGCGCGAAATAATAATATTTTTTCTTCCCGGTAAAACCCTTCCTATCGATTCAAAAGTTTTCCGTCCCATAATAATCGGAGAACCCATTGTTGTTGCCTTGAAAAATTTCAAATCAGCAGGTAAATGACAAAGCAATTTATTGTCCTTGCCTATGGCATTGTTCAAGTCGGTTACAACTATAGCGGCTAAAATCATTGCTCTTTAAATACTCTGTTTAGGCGTTTCAATAATGCAAACATGATAACTGTGGCAAGCATCAACAAAGCAAAATTAACCCAAAAGAAATCCGCTTTGTTATCAAATTTATCCCAGTTTTTTCCAAGCTCACCACTTACTTTATTTCCTAAAGAGGTAGCAAGACTCCAGCCGCCCATCATTAAAGCAGTTAAACGTACCGGTGATAATTTGGAAACCATTGATAATCCCATCGGACTCAAACATAATTCTCCAACTGTGATAACACCATAACATGAAATGATCCACCAGGCGCTGGCTTTATCAATACCATTATGTGTATAGTGTACAGCTGCAACCATGACAAGCGTTGAGAGCGCGCTGATTAAAAGTCCGTACGCGATTTTTGAGGCTGTTGTTGGTTCTTTGTTTCGTTTTCGCATAAACGCGAAGAAGGCAATAATTAAGGGCGTGAGAACAACCACAAAAAATGGATTTACGGATTGAAAAATACTGGTATTAAATAAATTTAAAGATTCACCTGCGGGCGGAACTTTTGAAGCTTCCAGATTTTTAAAATATGCAGGGTAATCCATGCACTTTACAGGTTCACCTTTTGCGTCTTTAATTTTTCTGAATTGCTCGTCGAGCTGAGTGACTTCCGTATTTTTTGCCGTAGCTTTTTCCGTAAAACCAAGTGTCTCTGATATTTTTGAAATTTGCGCAGGACTTTCTCTGTCGGTATAATATTTTGCGTAGGTAGTTAAGGCGGTTCCGTTTTGTTTAAATATGGCCCAGAATAAAATCACAATTAAAAAGATGGTAAACATTGTTCCCAATGGTTTTCGTTCTTCTGTGTTTGCTTTGTAATAAATGGAAGCATAAAAATAAATTACAGGAATACAGAACATAAAAAATGCGTCTGTACTGTTGCTGCTTAAAATACTACCCGGAATTAGCCAGCCGACTGTAGCAAAAACCACACCTACGGCGAGTACTTTCACAAATTGCATGATAAAGGGTTTGTCTTCCGGTTTTGGTTCTCTCCGTACATCAACATGCTTGTAGTTTTTCATTCCCAACCAAAAAGTAATAACGCCCAAGAACATCCCAATGCCTGCTGCCATAAAAGCACCGTTCCATCCGATTTTATTCAACATCACAGCGCCAATGAAATTGCAGATTAAGGCTCCTAAATTAATGCCCATATAAAAAATATTGTAGCCGGTATCTTTATTATGACGGTAACGGGGATCGTTATATAAATTTCCTAAGAGAGTGGTGATATTGGGTTTAAAAAAACCATTACCAACCACCATAATGGCGAGAGCGGTATAAAAGGCCCATTTTTCGGGAATAGCCAGCATGCAATAGCCAATACCCATTAATATACCCCCGAGCGTAATCGAAAAGCGATAGCCCAATTTTAAATCAGCTAATAAACCACCCATAAACGGAGTGAGATAAGCGACAGCAATAAAAGTACCGTAAACGTCGGCAGCTTCTGCATTGTCCCAACCGAAACCGCCTTCCGCTAAATCAGCCGTTAAATAAAGGGTAAATATCCCGATCATTAAGTAATACCCGAAGCGTTCCCAGAATTCGGTGAACACTAAAAAAAAGAGGCCGGCCGGGTATTTGGATTCCTTCATAAATCTTACAGTTTTTTATAAAGATAAAAGAAATTATTTATTCGGGGCAAAAGTTGGACTAAAGTCCAGAGGGATCAGAATTCATTTAGCCACGACCTTAAGGTCGTGGCTATTAGTAAGCAATAAAATGGGGCTTTAGCCCAAAGGATATATTGTAAAGTTTATTTATAATAAAAGGTATTGAGGAGAAGCGATTCTTTTGTATTCACATTATAGAATTGAATCCGTATCGCTTTTCCATCCTTTTCATTAGCGCCATTAATGTGGGTTATGAATTTATGGCAATTATCATTTACCATACCGGGTTTGTTCGAATGCGCTACAAATGTTGAATCCTGAAAATGGTGTTCGTATTGGAGGTGTGGGGCGTTCTTTAACTGATAGACTGTATCGTTTTTTGTTTTGAACAGGCGGCCGTTCTCAATTTCAATGCGGGTGTTACATCCTGTTTTACCTGTCATTTTCAGATAGAACAAGTCGTTCTTTCCGGCAGAGATAGTATCTGATTTTTGCCCCATCTGAAAAAAATAAAAACTGTCTTCTTTTTTAATTTTTATTTTATCGGGTGTTTGGGAAAATAAAGAGAAGCCGGACAAATAAAGTAAAGAAAAAATAATATATTTGTTTCTATAACTTAACTCAGATATGAAAAATAGACTCATTTTATTCGTTCTGGTATTTTTTGTAAAAACTATTACAGCGCAAGATACCAAAAGCTTTCCTGAAAAAGAAGCCACGGTCTTCATCGGGCCTTCTTATTCTAATATTAAAAGTAATAGCCTTTCCGCTGATCCCTATGCTTCAACAAAAGGGAGTTTATGGTTTAATCTTGGTTTTGACTACTGTAGCTATAGAAGCAGAAATTTTGGTTTTATCTTTGGTATGGAGTATTCGAAATATAATAATGTAACTTCCTATAAAGGAGCTTTCAGAAGCGATACTAAATCGATAGATATAGATGGGGATGCTTATTATGCTGTTTCAGAGGCCAATTATACCGATAGCAGAATCGTAAATTCTCTTGATGTGCCAATAGGTTTACGATTACAAGCTCCTATAAGCGAGCAGTCTAATTTTTTTGTCGACTTCGGATTAAGAGTAAATTTAATCATAAATGCGAAGATTACTCAAAAAGGCACTTTAAATAAAAAAGGTGCTTATATCACTAATTATGATAATGTTTTCATTTACTTAGAAGATGAACCTTATTACGGTTATACTAACACAACCTATAGCTCGGATATTGATTTACCAGTAAACAGAGTAAATATTGGCTACTTTTTGGGTATAGGAATGAGAGCAAAGCTAAATGAGAATTATTTTCTTGTTATTAATCCTTGTTATATGAATGGTATAAACGATATCAGTAAGAAAGATGACGCTGCACAATATGTAAATGTTTTCGGTGAAAAATTTGCGCACCAGAAATTTACTTTAACTCAATTTGTTTTAAGGGTAGGAATCGGATTCGAAATGTAACTAATCCTTATCGATTTCTTTTTTTACTTCCTGTACATGTTCCTGAATGTGTTTGGTAATGCCGCCTGTGCTTTCCTGAATATCCCTTTTAATACCATCGCTGGCATCTTTAAATTCGCGGATACCTTTTCCTAATGCTTTTGCAACACTTGGAATCCCTTTACCACCGAATAATAAAAGAATAACAAATAAAATAAGCACAACCTCTCCACCACCCAGATTTAAGAATAATATGTATAAACTATTTACCATTTCACTTTACCTCTTTAAACTAACCACTAAACTCTTGCCACTGACCACTATTTTTTATTCCTCATAAATTTAAAAACAACCACAGCACCCGTGATAAAAATAATAGCAATAAAGGCTACAATAAAAAGATCACTTCCGTCTAAATTACTACTGGCTTTTTCCATGGGGTAAAGATAGAAAAAATAACGCCTTTGGCTGTTAAAATTATTTATATTCCATCACATTCAATACCTTATCACAAAGCTCATATTCCTCTTTTACAGAGTTGGAACAAACGATTATGGTTTTGTTGGCGCCGTACCAGCCCACTAATTTCATATACCAATCAATCGCGTTTTTATCAAGATTAGAAGCAGGTTCGTCAAGCAACAACAGTGGGCAATCTGCCAGAACGGCCAGCGTTAGTTTAGCACGTTGTTTCATACCGCTTGAATAATTTTTGATGTATTTATTTTCGGCGTGTTTTAATTCAGCAGTTTCAATTATTTCTTTGGTACTTAATTTATTCAAAAAAGGTTTGTAAACGGCGCAATGTTCTATTAATTCAGGTAAGGTATAATCTTCAATTAATTCTAAATAAGGTGCAGCGATGCTTAAATGGTTTTTGAAATTCTCAGCGTCTTCAGTTGTTTCGCCATTCTTAAAAACCAGTTTCCCGGCATTCGGTAAAACATAGCCCGAAATAACCTGGAGCAATGTCGATTTACCGGAACCGTTTCCGCCCAGCACCGCTAATTTATCGCCGGGATTTAAACTTAAATTAAGATTTTTGAAGATCCACTCGCTTCCGAATTTTTTACCGATGCCTTCGAGTTGGATATGTAAGTTGTTGGAGGGGTTCATTTGTTAAGGCTTTCTTCTAGTGTCTCGACTACGCTCGACATGACATTAGGCTCGACATGACATTTAGGTACGAAATGAAATTCAGGTTCCACATCAGATACCTTTCACAATTCCGTCTTTACAATTTCTAATGAAACCGAGAATTTCTTTTTTTACATCACTCTCGCCAATTTCTGCATCCACAATTTCCAATGCTTTAGATAATGAATGACCTCTTACAAAAATAGTACGGTAAATATCTTCAATCTGTGTAATTGTTTCTTTTGGGAATCCCCGCCTTGCTAAACCGATGGTGTTTACACCAATGAATTGTAATGGTTCACGCGCAACCCGGATATAAGGAGGAACATCTTTTCTTACTAAACTTGCACCTGCAATAAACGAATGCGCGCCAATATTTATGAATTGCTGCGCCGCTACAAAGCCTTCCATAATAACAAAATCCTCTATGGTTATGTGTCCTGCCAGTCCCACATTGTTTGCTAAAATGCAATTATTGCCGATTATACAATCATGCGCCACGTGTACATAGGTCATCAATAAACAATTATCTCCAACCTTCGTTGTCATGCGGTCTGTAGTCCCTTTATTTATGGTAACAAATTCGCGGATGGTTGTGTTTTTTCCAATAACAGTGGTAGTTGGCTCACCTTTGTATTTTAAGTCCTGATTAACTGCACCTACAGAAGCTCCATTGAATATTTTACAACCTTCTCCAATAAAAGTATCAGGGTAGATAACTGCATTTGCACCAATCCAGCAATTATCGCCGATTTCGGTATTCTCATAAATAACTGCGAAGGGTTCAACGGTTATGTTGTTTCCTAATTTCGCTTTTGGATGAATGTATGCCAGATTTGAGATCATACTGTTAAGCTTCAGTCGGCACTTTTTTTTCGATGTTACGTACTTTCACAATTTGCGCAGTCATATCGGCTTCACAAACTACTTTATTACCAACAAAAGCCATGCCTTTCATATGACACATACCGCGGCGGATGGGTTCCACCATATCCATACGGAAAACAAGGGTATCGCCGGGAACAACTTTTTGTTTAAACTTGGCATTTTCTATTTTTACAAAATAGGTCTGATAATTTTCGGGATCCGGAACTGTTTTTAAACATAACACACCGCCGGTTTGCGCCAAGGCTTCAATGATCAGAACACCAGGCATAATTGGCTCGTCAGCGAAATGACCTGCGCACCAAAATTCTGTCATGGTTACATTTTTTACACCAACAACATAATCTGATGTGAGCTCCATAATCTTATCTACCATTAAAAATGGCGGGCGGTGAGGTAAAATGTTTTTAATATCACGTACATCAAGAATCGGTTTTGCAGCAAGATCAATTTTCGGAACCATTCGCTCGTTCTTCTGCTTCTTCATCTGTTCCTTAATCTTCTTTGCAAACGAAACGTTTCCTGCATGTCCCGGTCGTGCCGCGAGTACATGTATTTTCATAGGTTTCCCAACCAAAGCTAAATCACCAACGATATCCAGTAATTTATGACGAGCGGGTTCGTTGTAGAAATGAAGCTGGGTGTTATTTAAAACACCTTTACCTTTAACTTCAACATGTTCTTTATTGAATACTTTTCTTAAATGATCTAATTTTTCTTTTGGTAATTCTTTGTCGACAAGTACAATCGCATTATCCAGATCGCCGCCTTTAATTAAGTTGTGCGCCAATAAGGCTTCGAGTTCGTGCAAGAAAACAAAAGTACGGCACTTCGAAATTTCAGGCTTGAATTGGGTGATGTCGTACATACCGGCGTGTTGGGTTCCTAAAACCTCGCTGCCATAATCCACCATCACCGTAACGCGGAAAGTATCTTGTGGTACTGCTAACATTTCAACACGTTTAACAGGATCTTCGTAAGTTAAATTTTCAGTTAATTCAAAATAATCACGTTCTGCTTCCTGTTCAACTATTTCTGCAGCTTCCAAAGCTTCAATAAATTTCCACGAGCTGCCATCCATAATCGGCATTTCGGGACCATCAACCTGTATTAAACAATTATCAATTTGTAAACCAACTAAAGCAGCCAATACATGTTCTGTTGTGTGTACACGCACGCCGTTTTTCTCGAGGGTTGTTCCCCTCGATGTATCAACAACCAAATCAGCGTCTGCATCAATAATGGGTTGTCCATCCACATCGGTTCTTTGAAATTTTAGCCAATGGTGCTCAGGTGCCGGATTAAAAGTTAAGGTCACTTTTTTACCGGTGTGCAAGCCAACGCCTGTAACCGATACTTTTTGTTTTATGCTGTGTTGTTTACTGCTCATTACTAAATAAGTTTAGACGCAATTTGACATGCCTAAATTAAGCAAAAAATGGCAATAAAATCCCTGAAAACGCCTAATTTTTTTAAGGCTTAAGCTTTAATTCTAATGCTCTTACACGGTCGTGTAGTTTTGAAAGCCCTCTGAAAAGAACGTAGGCGCGCTTATAATCCCCGATGGGAAAAGCAGGGGAGCCTTGAACAATTTCACCTTCTTTATCAATATTATTACCGACTCCGGATTGCCCGGCTATTTTTACGCCATCGGCAACTTTTAAGTGCCCGATTACCCCGGCTTGTCCGCCTACTAATACGTTTTTACCAATCTTTGTGGAACCTGCAATAAATGCGCCACCTGCCATCACTGTATTTTCTCCCACTTCAACATTGTGTGCAATTTGAATGAGGTTATCCAGCTTCACACCCTTTCGTATAATGGTAGAACCTAATGTGGCGCGGTCGATAGAAGTATTAGAACCTATTTCAACATGATCTTCAATAACTACATTTCCTATCTGAGGCACCTTTTTATAATTGTTTTCACTGTTAGGGGCAAAACCAAATCCATCGCTTCCAATTACAGTACTTGCATGAATGGTGCAGTGGTTGCCAATAACGCAATTGTGATAAATTTTTACGCCTGCAAATAAAGTGGTGTCGTTTCCGATGGTCGTATTATCTCCAATATAACATTGCGGATAAATTTTCACATTGTTTCCTATTTTCACGTTTTCCCCAATGTAAGCGAAAGCTCCAATGTAACAATCTTTACCCAATGATGCAGTTTTTGAAATATGTGAAGGTTGTTCTATCCCTGTTTTATTAGATACGAATTGATTATAAATCTCAAGAAGTTTTGCAAAGGATTCGTAGGCGTTTTCAACTTTTATTAAAGTGCAGGTTGATTTTACGGGTTTATCAAGCTGAAGTGTTTTATTTACAATCACAATACTTGCATCAGTAGTGTAAATATGCGGTGTGTAAATCGGGTTTGCTAAAAAGGACAAAGTTTTAGCTTTACCTTCTTCAATTTTCGAAAGGTTATTTACTTTTACGTTTTCATCTCCGATAACTTCTCCACCTAAAAGTCCTGCTATTTGTAATGCTGAAAATTCCATGATTCAAATATATAAAATTTTAATTTTTAATTAGTGTTTCCAGAATGGCAGTTAAATGTTTTTTTTCGGTTTCCCAATTGTTCTCAGAGGCGGCTTTCTTCGTGTTTTCTTTCCAGGTCTTATATTCAGTGGCATTTAACATGAAATTCAGTTTTTCTGCAATATGTTTTGGGTCGTGATTTTCAATCGTGTCTCCAATGTTATAACGTGAAATCAGGTTTTTTATTTCAGGTAAATTACTGGCCAAAACAGGTAAACCTGCCTGTATGTAGTCGAAAATTTTGTTTGGCAGACTGAAATGGTAATTCAGATTAGTATCTTTGTCAATAGAAACGCCTATATCCGCGTTAAAAGTATAATGGAGCAATTCAGATTTAGGCATTTTATCTTTTATGGTGATTTTATGAGCAAGGTTTAAATCACTAACCAGTTTTTTTAAGGAGGGGAAAACATCACCGCCTCCAATAATATATAAATGGGCATTTGTATCCGCCATTGCCTTTACCAGTTCTTCGGCGCCTCTGTCGATGTTAATACCGGCTCCCTGCAAAATTATTATTTTTTCGCCTTCCGGAATTCCAAGTTCTTTTTTTGATTTCGGAGTGAAATTCAAATCGACATCAGGTATATTCCTGACGGTGGTAAAAGCAGTCCCGTATTTTTCCTTAAAATAATTGGCAATGCTGTCATTAACGGTAATGCAATATTTTAATTTGGGAACAATGCGTTTTTCCAAACGCTCCCAAATGCGTTTTTTCATTGGGGTTTTTTGCAATTCGGGCACTTCGCAAAAAATTTCGTGACTATCGTATATCAAAGGAATATTTTTAATTTTTGCCGCTCTGTTATTAGCCCAAAGAGTATCAAGGTCGTTAGCAAAAAGTGCATCGGTTTTGTTTCCCATCAGAAAAAAATACAATCTCAAATTAAAGAAAAAATAAAAAAGCGGACCTTTTGTAAAAAGCATTTTGACTCTTTTGGTTTTATAGGGCAAATGCGATACAGATGCGGAATTTTTCAATTCCCTTCCGAATAAAACCACTTCAAGACCCATCTCTTTCAATACCGAACATGTACGCAAAACGCGCTGGTCGGTGGCCAGGTCGTTGATAACGCTGACTATTATGGTTTTTTGGCTAGTTGTAAACAAGGTATTTGTTGAAATTGCCCTAAAGATAAAAAAATTAAAGCTACCTATTGCTTACTTTTGAATAATGGTGCAAATCCGTGAAAATGTCAGTCTAAAACAGCTTAATACCTTCCATATAGAAGCTTACGCGAAATTTTACGCTGAAATAAATTCGGTAAGTGATTTGCAGGAACTCATTCAGGATAAAACATTCATTCATTCCGAAAAATTAATTCTGGGTGGTGGCAGCAATATGCTGTTCACTAAAAATTTTGACGGCATTCTTTTAAAGAATAATTTAAAGGGTATAAGAGTGGTGAAAGAGGATGGCGATTTTGTTGAGGTTGAATCGGCCGCAGGTGAGGTATGGCACGATTTTGTGATGTGGTGTATTGCTAAAAATTACGGTGGACTCGAAAATTTATCATTAATCCCCGGTTGTGTTGGTGCGGGTCCGATGCAGAATATCGGCGCTTACGGGGTCGAGATAAAGGATGTTTTTTCGGAATTGGAGGCTTATGATATTCTTAGCGGAAAAAAACAAATATTTAGCAAAGAAGACTGTAAATTCGGCTACCGTGAAAGTGTTTTTAAGAACGAAAGCAAGAATAAATTTATTATTACTGCTGTCACTTTCCGTTTAAGCAAGAAACCAAAATTAAATACTTCTTATGGAGCGATCACCTCTGAATTGGCGGCAATGGGTGTAAAAGATCCCGGCATAAAAGAAGTTTCGCAAGCTGTGATTAATATCCGCAGTAGTAAATTACCCGACCCTAAATTAATTGGTAATGCGGGCAGTTTTTTTAAAAATCCGGAGGTGGATAAAGCGATCTATCAAAATTTAAGGATCCGTTTCTCAGGCTTAGTTGCCTACGAAATGGAGAGTGGAAAATACAAACTGGCGGCGGGTTGGCTCATCGAAAATGCAGGCTTGAAAGGATATGTGAGTGGTAATGCAGCGGTGCACGATAAACAGGCTCTGGTTTTAGTAAATAAAGGAAGCGCGAGCGGGAGTGAAGTTTATGCTTTGTCGGAACACGTATTACAAACCGTATTTAGTAAATTTGGAATTAAACTTGAACGCGAAGTAAATATTATATAATTTGAACTGGGTCGACTTTGGCATATTTCTGAATCTTTTTTTTAACGGTTATGTTTTATTTCTGAAACAATTACCGTTCGAGTTTTACATTACTTACGTTCCCATCATTATTTTATTATTTTTCTTTATTGCCAAGTTTCGGTTTCCAAGAGAGTTATTGTTTTTACTTGTCACTTTATTGGGCACTGGTATTCTGAATGTACTCATTGATAATGATACCTTAGGAAACTTCTTTAAGATTTTCATAAATCTGGCCGTAAATATTATCTTTTACAGGTATGTGATGGAATACTATAATTTTGATGTGAACAAAATATTCAGGATGTATCTGGCGGGAAGTTATTTTGTATGTATACTTGGACTTATTCAAGTCGCCTCATACATGGTTCATTTTGAACCGGGTTATAACTGGAGAACATTCCTTCCTCTTAATAAATGGAACTTTCACATTGGGGGAATTTTCGGAATACGTCTTAACAGCACTTACACAGAGCCATCTTATTTTGGCTCATCTATCGCACCTGCATTTTTCATCGCGCTTTATGAATTGTTTTTCAGGCGGGAAGTATTTTTAAACAAAACAAAGTGTATTGTCATTATTGTGGCATATCTCCTTACTTTCTCTTCGCTAGCCTATATAGGAATTTTCGTAACGGTATTATTATTCGCAGTGAATTATGGTGCACTCCGTTATTTTTTCTTTGCTGTTCCTCTAGCCATTATTATGTTCTCTGTTGCCTATACTAACGTAAAGGATTTTAAAGTGCGTATCGATGGAATGCAGGCTTTGTTTGTTGACGGAATTGTGGAAAAAGAATTATCGGGCGAGATGACGAAAGGAGCGAGGATGTTAAGGGTGAGTAAGGTTCTTACCAAAATACACGGTTCTTCGTTTGTGTTATATAACAATACCCACGTAGCCGTCGAAAACTTTAAACAAAATCCGATATTCGGCAGCGGATTGGGTTCACATGAATTAGCCTTTGAGAAATACAATCTCAATTATATGCTTGGTGGTATTTACGATTTTAACGCACCTGATGCGAATTCCATGTTCCTCCGGATTCTTTCGGAGTTGGGACTAATGGGTGTAATATTTATTTTCCTTTACATCACTAAATTCTATGTTTCGAAAAACCTTGGGGTGCAAGAGGATGAATCCTATTGGCTAATTTCCAATGCAGTGCTCACCATTATCATAACCCAGCTTCTCCGTCAAGGTAATTATACTTTTAATGGTTTCATATTTTTTACATTTATGTATTATTACAACCGTATCAATTATAACGCCTACTACGAGAGGAAGAAACAAGAAGCGGAAAAAGAGGACGAAATTGAATTAGCCCGACTCAATTAAATCAATCATGCTGTTTAACTCGGTTTATTTTCTGTATTTTTTTATAGTTGTTACAACGCTGTTTTTTTTATTACCCCATAAAATCCGGTGGTTGCTTTTATTGTCAGCTTCGTGTTTTTTTTACATGTTCTTTAAGCCGGAGTACATCCTTATCCTGGCATTTACGATAGTTATCGATTATTATGCCGGTATTTTTATTGAGAAGCAAAGCGAAAAGGAGAAAAGGAAAAAATATTTAGTCATAAGCCTGCTAGCCAATATCGGTGTGTTGGCCGTATTCAAGTATTATAATTTCATCAACAGTAATATTACAGGATTGTTTAATTTATTTGATTCACAAAACCCAATTCCATATCTGAATATTATTTTACCAATCGGTTTGTCGTTCCATACATTCCAAGCGATGAGCTACACCATCGAAGTATACAGAGGAAATCAAAAAGCAGAAAAGCATTTCGGAATTTATGCGCTCTATGTAATGTTTTATCCGCAATTAGTGGCAGGACCAATTGAACGCCCACAAAATATTTTGCATCAGTTTTATAAAAAGAATGAATTTAGTTTTGATAACGCTCTTTTAGGAACCAATCTGATCATCATGGGTTTGTTCAAAAAAATGGTGATAGCAGACAGGCTGGCGGTTTATGTAAATGAAGTTTACAAAAACCTTGATGCTTCAAATACGATTTCTGCCTGGATTGCGGCTGTATTTTTTTCACTGCAGATCTATTGTGATTTTTCGGGTTACTCAGATATTGCTAGAGGCACAGCAAAATTCATGGGCTACGATTTGATGCTCAATTTTAACCGACCATATTTATCAAAGTCTGTTTCCGAATTCTGGGGACGCTGGCACATATCGCTTTCATCCTGGTTTAAAGATTATTTATACATTCCCTTAGGAGGAAACCGCGTTTCCAAAGTAAAATTGTACCGTAATATCTTCATTGTTTTTTTGCTCAGCGGATTGTGGCACGGCGCTAATTTTACATTTATCATTTGGGGAGGGCTTCATTCTGTTTATGTATTAACCGAAGCACTTTTGCCGAAACTAAAAACAATAAGCTTACCTATTAAATTAGTTAAACAGTTAATCGTATTCGTTTTAGTGACTATAGCGTGGGTGTTTTTCAGAGCCGCAACTTTTGATGAAGCTTTTCAGATGATGAAATTAATGTTCAGTGCTGATCTCTCACTAAACCTTACACAATTATCAGCGGGTAAAGGACCATTTAATTTAGTTCTGAGTTTCGCGGTAATATTTTTGTTGATGCTGGCTTATTTTTTGCCCTTGGATATGAAATTTAAAAGTCTGAAAGCAAATATTGCTTTTCTGACTGTAGCCATTTTTTTATTATTTATATTAAGTAAAGATGCACAAGGAGAATTCATCTATTTCCAATTTTAAGGAATACTTTGTAAAAATTGTATTTCCGCTTGTTCTGCTGGTTGGAATAATTAGCTGTGTTTTTACTTTTTTGTTTGAGCGGAAGATCATTTTAGGAAACGAAAGTGGTGGGGCTTACAAAGTTAACCGCATTATTTCTCAAACAAATACCAATGAAATCCCGGTTTTTGGTTCTTCCAGGGCTGAGGCGAGCTTTGTTCCTGAAT
>JAHEYE010000234.1 GCA_023251695.1 Sphingobacteriaceae bacterium
GTTGAAGTGCCTTCAGGTTCTTTTATCTCTTGATAAACAGCTAATCCTTTTAAAAAATAATCAAGTGCCTCGTCATACTTTTTTAATGCTTCATAAGTAGCCCCTAAATTACTTAAAGCTCTGCTTATACCATGTTTGTTCACTAACTCTTGCTGCAATTTTAAACTCTTTGTAAAATACTCTAAAGCTTTTTTGTGATCCCCTTTAGTCTGATAAATATCCCCGACATTATTTAAAGAAGTAGCTTGACCAATCTTGTCGCCTAGGTCAATCTGAATGGCGTAACTCTTGAGATAGCACTCCAGCGCATCGGATAATTGTTCTTGCACTTTATAAAGAACACCAATATCGTTTATCACGAAGGCCATTCCTTGCTTGTTATTCAATTTTTCATTTAATTTTAAACTTTGATTGAAATACTCCAGGGCTTTTACAACATTCCCGATATCATTATAGGCCTGGCCGATATAAATGAAAGTGTAAGCGAGGCCGCGCTCATCTTTAATTTCCTTTTGCATTATGGCAGCTTTTAAATGATAAGACAAGGCTTTGTCATTCTTACCAAGATCCTGATAAGTTGCTCCGAGTCCACCAAGCGCATAGGCAATTCCTTCTTTGTAATCAATTTCCTCCTGAATTTTCAAGCTGTTTTCAAAATTAGAAAGTGCCTCATCTATTTTACCCTGCATTTTTAAAATGATACCTGAATTCATTAAGGTAAAGGCTTTATATTTTTTAAAGACTTTTGTAATGGGATCAGAAGCGGAATATTTTTTTAAATTAGATTCAGTAAGTTTAATTAATTCCTGATTATAAGATTCCCATTCACCATCCGGGGCAGTTTCTACTAAAGCAGCAATCGTACGACAGCGGGTAGTGTCATGTATTTGGTTCTTTAAAGATTTCTTCAAAGAATCAACAAGATCAGTCTGTGCCGAAATATTCAGCCAGAACAAAAATGAAACAAGTAAAAAACGGACCTCTCGATTTTTCATGACAGAATAGTTAAACCAAATTTAGTTTAGCGTATTTCAACAACAATTTCTTCTCACCTGCATTCATAAAATTGATAGTCGCTTTGCTTTCAGGCCAGGCGCCTTCAATATCTGTAATTTGTCCTTGTCCGAATTTTTCATGTAAAACTACATCCCCCGTTTTTAAAGCCTTGTTTCCTTCAGTGTCTACTGGTTTGGTCGCAGCTTGTTTAGCTAGTCGTGAATTTAATGAGATAAGATTTTTAGGCGGCTGAAAATTTATTTTTGGCTGTGCTTCTTTTTTCTTGAAAGCAGATTTACCGAATTTCTCAAACTTCACTTCTTTTTTATCGTTATAACCTTTTCTGAAACTGTCAAAAGTATCATCTTCAAATTCAGGTGTATTATTTTCCGGTAGTTCAATATATTTCGGCTCTATTTCATCTATAAAACGACTTGGTTCACAATACAGAATGTTTCCGTAACGGTAACGGGTGAGGGCATAACTTAGCGTCGCTTTTTTCTCGGCCCGGGTAATGGCAACGTAAAACAAACGGCGTTCTTCTTCTAATTCTGTACGGCTGTTTAAGGAAAGTTGAGAGGGAAATAAATTTTCTTCCAATCCAACAACATAAACATAAGGGAACTCCAAACCTTTAGCGGCGTGAATGGTCATTAAACTGACGGTATCTTTGTTCTCTTCGCTATCTGCATCATCGGTTCCTGTCATCAACGTAATTTCCTGCATGAACTCATCCAATGTACGGATGCTTTTGTTAATTTGTTCTGCAGATATATTGCCTTCTTCAGTTGACAAACTTAGCTTGGTGATTTCGTTCAATTCATCTTCCTGCGGGGTGCGTTCTGAATCTGCAAAATCTTTTATACCATTCAATAATTCCTGAATGTTTTCATAACGCGCAACGCCTTCAACGGTTTTGTCGGAATATAATTCCCGTACAATGCCCGAATTAACCAGAATATTATTTCCCAATTCAAAAGCATCTTTTAAAGGGAGCATTAAGCAATAGGATTTGATGGCCGTTACAAAATCACCAATTTTGGAACTGATGCCTGAGTTAATCCCGAGATTGAAATCCTTCAGGTTATTAATAACCGTCCACATACTAATATCATGTTCTGCGGCGGCAACGATTATTTTATCGATAGTGGTTTGTCCGATACCTCTTGCCGGATAGTTAATAATACGCTTTAAAGATTCGTCATCATTATTATTAATCGTTAATCGGAAATAGGCAAGGGCATCTTTAATTTCTTTACGCTGATAAAACGAAACACCGCCATAAATTTTGTAAGCAATGTTTAATTTGCGCAGGGCTTCCTCAAACGAGCGGGATTGTGCATTGGTGCGGTATAAAATAGCGAATTGCGAATTCATCGCTTGTTCATTCAATTTTGTTTCGTAAATGGATTGAATTATTTTTTGCCCCTCTTCATTATCGGTGTTAGCGCGGATCACTTTTATTTTTTCCCCTTCGGCGTTTTCAGTGAACACATTTTTTTTGAATTGTTCTTTATTATTGGCGATAATATGGTTGGCGGCACCGACAATGTTTTGAGTACTACGGTAATTTTGTTCAAGCTTAAATGTTTTTAACTCGGGATAATCTTTTTCGAAATTTAAAATATTCTGAATGTTTGCTCCGCGGAAAGCATAAATACTTTGGGCATCATCACCAACCACACAAATATTCTGGAAACGTGCTGCTAATTGTTTAATAATAACATATTGCGAAAAATTCGTATCCTGGTACTCATCTACCAATATGTAACGGAATTTATCCTGATACTTATGTAATATTTGTGGAAAATCGCGCAATAACACATTGGTGTTATACAATAAATCATCAAAGTCCATAGCCCCCGATTTGAAATTGCGCTTTTGGTAGGCCACATAAATTTGTCCGAGTAAAGGTTTGTTACTCGATTGGTCTTCCGCTGCTGTAACAGGATTGTTTGCGTAAGCGCCTGCTGAGATTAGTTTATTTTTTGCATCTGAAATGCGATTCAGTACTAAGGAAGGTTTATAAACCTTTTCATCTAAATTAAACTGCTTTAAAATGTCTTTGATAACACTTTTGCTATCATCCGTATCGTAAATCGTAAAATTTGTTGGATAACCTAACTTCTCAGCTTCATAACGTAAAATTTTAGCAAATACCGAATGGAACGTACCCATCCATAAATTTTTAGAATCGTTGCCGCAAATTCTCTGAATACGGTCTTTCATTTCCCTCGCCGCTTTATTGGTAAAGGTGAGCGACAAAATATTGAAAGCATCAACTTTGTTATGAATTAAATGCGCAATCCGATAGGTAAGTACACGTGTTTTACCTGAGCCGGCACCGGCTATAATCATAACCGGACCATCTTTAGCAACAACTGCATCTCTCTGTGCGGGATTTAATTCGTCTAAGTAGCTCATAATTCAGGGTATCAAATATACGATGAATCAAAACTTATTTTTGAGATGTTAGTAATTAAAAATTCGTAATTTTACCGCTGCAAATGAGCATTTACGATAAATACGAGACCGTTGTGGGTTTGGAATGCCACATTCAGTTGCTTACTAAAACCAAAATGTATAGTAACGATGCTGCGGAATATGGGGCTTTGCCAAATAGTAATGTCAGCGTTGTTAGTTTAGGGCATCCCGGTACTTTACCAAAGGTGAATAAACGGGCTATCGAATTTGCTGTTAAATTAGGGATTGCAACAAAATCAACCATAAGGGAAGAAAATCAGTTTGCCAGGAAGAATTATTTTTATGCCGATTTACCAAAGGGTTATCAGATAACACAGGATAAAACACCAATTTGTACCGGCGGTCATGTTAGTTTTAAAATGAAGGATGGTTCCGAGAAACAAATCAACCTTATCCGTATACACATGGAAGAAGATGCCGGAAAAAGTATACATGATATTGATCCTTTTGAAACTTTAATTGATTTAAACCGCGCCGGAACCCCTCTGTTGGAAATTGTAACAGAACCTGATTTCAGGGGTGGAGAAGAAGCGTACGCGTATTTAAATGAAGTCAGAAAACTAGTTAAGTACCTTGATGTTTGTGATGGTAACATGGAAGAAGGTTCTTTGCGATGCGATGCAAATATTTCTGTTCGGATAAAAGGTTCAAAGGAATACGGAAAACGTACCGAGGTAAAAAACATGAACTCATTCCGTAACGTTCAGCGCGCTATTGATTTTGAAGTAAAACGCCAGATTGATATTATTGAAGCAGGAGGAGAAATTGCCGTTGAAACCCGCAGTTTCGATGCTGTGAATGGAACAACTTTCAGTTTACGGAGCAAGGAAAGTGCAAACGATTACCGTTATTTTCCGGAGCCCGATTTGCAACCGGTAATGGTGACTAAAGATTATATTGAGAAAGTAAAAAATAATTTACCGCCCTTACCAAATGACTTGTATGCGAAGTACGTAAATGAATTAAAGCTGAACGATTATGATGCTTCGGTTCTTACAGAATTAAAAGAGGTGGCTTTGTATTTTAATGAATTGATTACTTACACTAAGAATTATAAATCTGCTGCGAATTGGGTAATGGTGAATGTGAAATCGTATTTAAATGAAAATGCTTTGCATATTGATAATTTGCCTGTAAAACCTAAAGCTATTGCTGATATTATTTCGTTGATTGATGCAGGTAAAATTGGTAATACAACAGCTTCGCAAAAATTATTTCCTGCTTTAATTGCAAATCCAACAAAAACAGCTGAGGCATTAGCAATTGAACTGGATATTATTCAAAACAGCGACAGCAACGAAATTCAGGCGCTTGTTGAACAGGCTGTAAATAAATTCCCCGAAAAAATTACCGAATACCGCAATGGTAAAGTTGGTTTATTGGGTTTATTTGTTGGTGAAGTCATGAAACTCAGCAAAGGCAAAGCCGATCCTAAAGTGGTAAACCAACTCGTGAAAGAACAGTTGGAGAAGAATTAATTTCTTTTAAGTTGCTTAAGAGGGGGGTGACTTCTTTAATTATCAATCTAAAACCAAGAATAATTATAAAAAGTAAAAGTGTAAAGTAAGCCTGAAAATGGCATTATTAGAAATCGCTTTGTGAAGTAGTCAAAAGAAAATCGTTTGTTTTTCAAAATGAAAATTCCGAGACCAAATGACCATATCAGACAAGTTATATAAACATTGAGATGGAATTGAGTGAATATTAATTCAAAATTTGAATCAAAAAACCAAGCTCCGTCAAATTTCACTCTTCCTAGGAATGAATTAATTATGTCACAAAGCATCATTGAACCGATTTGTCCGAAGTCAAACAAAAAGTAAATGATTAGAGTTTCGGTCAAATATTTAAGTTTCTCTTTTTTACCAATAAAAAACATTAAGCCAAATAAGGTCAGTTTTAATAACACTGAAAACAACAGAATAGTTTTGGTATTTACAATGGAGCACGGATAAGCGAAATATTCAACATCGTTAAAATAAAACTGACCCGCATCCAAATAAATAACAATATTAAAAATCAAATTATTTATACCAACGTATATAGGAAAAGCAAGAATATAAAGAATAAGTTTAACCTTATCCTGAGCTTTTAAATATTGAATAATTTTAATCACTT
>JAHEYE010000040.1 GCA_023251695.1 Sphingobacteriaceae bacterium
CGTTCTTCTTCATGCAGCGAATTTAATTTAGTTTGCCTGCCCTTTTTTTGTGGAAGGAACCCGATAAAAACAAAACTATCGCAGGGCAATCCGCTGTTGACCAAAGCGGGAACAAAGGCTGTAGCACCCGGCAATGTTTCGACCGGAATATTATTTTTTATACTTTCCCTTACCAATAAAAATCCCGGGTCTGAAATCCCCGGCGTGCCTGCATCACTGATTAAAGCAATCGTCTTTCCTGCTGAAATCATATCAACAATATCCTGAACTGTTTTATGCTCGTTATGCTGATGATACGATCTTAATGGTTTATCAATTTCAAAATGCTTTAAAAGAAAAATTGAATTCCGCGTGTCTTCCGCCAAAATCAAATCGGCTTGTTTTAAAACAGTGAGGGCGCGAAGTGTAATGTCTTCCAGATTACCAATCGGTGTTGGTACGATATATAATTTACCCTGCATGAGCCACTAATTCCACGAATTTACACAAATTACACAACAAAATATTAGTGATAATCCGTGCTATTCCCGACTACTTGTTAATAAGAAAATCCTTTAAATAAAACGGCTCAAAATAAGCAACATCCTCGAACTGTGACTTTGTATTCTTTTGATAAGATAATTGAGCCAATGCTACCGAAGCAGGCACTATGTTTTCAATAAATGAAGATTGAGGTATTTGTTGGAGCAGCGCTTTGCATTTAGCCATCCCATCACCAAAAAAGCAAATAGCCTTTCCCTGATTAAAAAAATCAAGATGGCCTTCTGAAATTATTTGCGCCGATGTTTCTTTTACAATATGAAGATTTTTATCAAAAATAGCTGTATATACTTCCATTCTGCGCGCATCTAACATCGGACAAAACAAAACATCTGATTTATTTTGCTGAACTGCCATGGCCGCCATGATTTGTAAAGTATTTACTGCAATAAGCGGGATATTTAATGCGTAAGCCAAACCTTTAGCAGCAGAAACTCCAATGCGCAAACCGGTGTAAGAACCCGGTCCGCTACCAACAGCAACAGCATTTAAATCTTTTACTGATTTACCTGCCTTCGTTAAAACCTCTTCAATAAAAACATGCAAATTTTCAGCGTGGGTAAAACCTTCATTGACTTCTTTGGAATACAAAACTTTTCCGGCTTCTGCTAATGATACAGAACAAAGCGTTGTTGAAGTTTCAATATTTAAAATTAGCGGCAATTATTTTTCGGTGGTTGAAAATAATTTATCCTTGTCAACCACTTTTACTTTCGAACCCTTACGTAAAGTCCGTGCAACAGCGCTGTACGGTCCGGTAATCACTTCCATTCCGCCAGATACACCCGAAAGAATTTCGATGTAATCATTATCCTGAATTCCGGATTTAACTTCTAACATTTCTGCTTTACCATCCTTAATGGTGAAAACATATTCTTTTAATTTCTCTTTATCCTTTTCTTTGTTCTTTGCCTTTTCTTCTTCTTCGTTCGTTACTTTTGTTTCCCATTCTTCATCCGGATTATCTTTTTTAACTTTGGTTGAATCCATAATACGGGTAGTAACTGCCATGATAGGAACCGAAAGCACGTTTTCAACGCGCTTGGTTTGTATATCAACACTTGCGCTCATACCCGGACGGAAAGGCGACATATGTTCGCCTGTAACTAAACTCATATAAGATTCACGTAAGATTCTAACCTTCACAACAAAGTTCGTTACCTGATCGGCTGTAACACCAATGGTATTTGCAGAGTTTGCAATTTCGGTTACAATACCTTTAAATTTTTTATCCAGGTATGCATCCACTTCAATTAAAGCTGTATCACTCTTCGTAACTCTGATGATATCGTTCTCATTCACTTCAATACTTACTTCCATTTCGTTTAGGTTAGCAAGGCGCATAATTTCTGTTCCCTGCAAGCCCATAACACCTACAACACGTTCACCTTTTTCAACATTTAATTTTGAAACGGTTCCATCAACCGGCGCATAAATATAGGTCTTATCTAAATTAGTACTCGCTTCTTTTAATGATGCTTCAACACTTTTTACATTGAATTCAGAAGCCTTTATATTTTCAATTAAACCATCCACATTGGCCTTTGCAGATTCGTATTGCGCTTTTGAGGCGTCAAATTCCTGTTGCGAAATTACATTCTGATCGAATAACTTTTTATTTCTTGCGTAACTTGCCTCCGAATTGGCTAAACTTGCTTTGGCCTGCTCCAGTTGCGCAATATTGGTTTTGAGATTGGCTTTGCTGCTATTAACTGTTGCATCAACGCGCTCTATTGCGCTTTGATAAAGATCAGGTTTAATACGGCATAACAGATCTCCCTTTTTTACAGGGTCGCCTTCTTTAACGAGCATTTCAACAATCTCACCGCTTACGTCGGAAGTGATTTTTAATTCAGTCTCCGGCTGTACTTTTCCATTAGCTGATACAGTTTCAACAATAGTGCGTTTATGTGCTTTCTCAGTAATAACCTCAGTAGGCTTACTTCCATTCAGCGCTTTCATAATAACAATCACTAAAATAAGTGCTATTCCAATCCCAATGATCCAATATAGTTTTTTCATAATGCTCTAAAATCTTCACAAATTTAGAAACTTATGGTCAAAAGCAGCTTCCACTCAGCACTTTTAAGAACCGAATGTCACTAATTTTAATTAATCGTGTATGATTTTGGCCTTGTTGAGGGCTTTTTCGCGCATCACTTCCTGTATGCTGCGGTTCTCGATTTTGCAGGTGAGCCATGCGATAATATCTAAGTAAAGGAAGGCTCTTTTTTCGTAGGGGTCCTGCTGGAGTTTAATAAGATTAGTCCGTAGTTTAATGAACTCTTTTTTCACACTAATTGTGTCCATTAAAGGTACTTTACGCAAGAAGTTTAAAATATGCTGCTGCACCTGATTCATTTCTTGTAATTTGGATAAGAACCGGAAAACCGATTTAATCTGGTATTGCACCATCTCTGTATTTCCTAACTCGTAATGCGAAATCAAATTTAAAATATGAGAGAAACCGTGTATGTCACTTCGTATTTGAGTCGGATGCTGAATAACTTTGTTCAAATATTTAATCGCCATCTTATTGTCGCCGCTTCCAAAATATAAGCAGCCGATTTTATAATAGAAATTTAAAATCCTGTTATCATCAATTTTCTTTTCATAACGAACTATTCCATCTTCAATTTCCTTCACTAAATACAAACCATCCGAGAAAGTACCATTCATGAAATGGAAATTAATTTTATTGATGTAACGGTACTGAAACAACAACACAGAGTTGTTTTCGTTATTGATGATAAATTCTTCAGTACCCAGCTTTTCTAATGTTTGTAATACCTCAGTAAATTTCTGACGGTGATTGATAAAAAATAAAGCCGCCATTAAATTATGGAGTCCTTTTAAATACAAATCAGCATATACAGGAATTAAATGTGCGTTTTCTTCGAACAAATCCACCCAACGGCTTGCATATTTATAACAGGTTAAAAAATCCTGGACAATGTAATTATACCAGACATATGACTGGTACAAATACAGTTTTTCAAAAAAACTAAGTTCATCAATGTTATAAGCCGGCAAATTTGATTTAAAAAACTCCGAAACAAACATGAAGTCTTTTTCATTACGGACATGACTTGTTTTTAAATACAAACCATATAAGCGAATTCCTAAATTCGAAAAATTATTCGTGCCACTTATTTTTTTGTTTAACAGAGAAGCGCTATTGGTAATTTCTTCGGCTGTTGAATCAATACTTCTGGTTATATATTGACCCTCGATATGCTTTGCAAAATCTAAAATCTCAAGTAAAATAGCATTCTTCTCAAATTCCGTTGCGCTTATCTTTGCTTTTTCAAGCATTTTTAAACTTTGATTATAAAGTCCTTTGTTGTAAAGTAATTTAGCATAATCAATTTGCTCCCGTAAATAAATATCCAAATCCTGATTAGAAGCATTTAAGCGCAGACTCATCAGAATTTGCTTATACAAATGTGCTTTAAGATTTGAAAGTTGTGTTTTAGAAATATCGTTAGCCTTCTGAAGAATTTTGTCCTCATTATAATCCGTAAGCTTATCCATTGCATCAAACAACATCATAAACTTACTCTCGTCGTTACTTTGAATACGATTTACATAAAGTTTGAAATTACGCTTCTCGCTTTTGCTTAATGACTTTATAAGCTGATATAAAGGATCGCTGTTTGACACACTTAAAGTTAAGCAATTTTTTTAATTTGGATTGTACCATTTGAGGTGCAAAGAACCCCAGGAAAAACCCGCTCCGAATGCGCAAATTATAATGTTATCGCCGGTTTTAAACTTTTCACTCCATTCATCCATACAAATAGGAATACTGGCACATGTAGTATTGCCATATTTATCGATGTTAATAGATACTTTTTCAGGAGGTAATTCCAATAATTCAGTTACGGCTGTAATAATCCGCTTGTTGGCCTGATGCGGGATTAAATAATCTATTTCTTTTTTAGAAATGCCTGATTCTTTCAATAATTCAATACAACTCTCCGAAATTTTGGTTACCGCCGTTTTAAAAACAGCTTGTCCGCTCATACTTATCGAGTGTTCTTTATTTAAAACACTTTCAGCTGTTGCAGGAAATAAACTCCCACCGGCCTTCTGATATAAGTTTTTGTAACCACTTCCATCTGTTCTTAATACACTTTTCTGTATTCCGTAATCTGAATCTGTTGCTCTTAAAATAACCGCCCCTGCCCCATCACCAAATAAAACACAGGTATTTCTATTGGTAAAATCCATTATGCTCGACATTTTATCGGAGCCAATCAAAAGAATAGTTTTATAAGAGCCCGACTCAATTAATTTCGCGGCTGTATTTAAAGCAAACAAAAAACCGGAACAGGCCGCCATGCAATCGAAACACCATGCATTTTTTATTCCCAGCATTTCAGCAACAATTCCCGAGGTTGCCGGAAACTGATGTTCGGGCGTTGCAGTTGCTACAATCACAATTTCAATTTCATCAACATTGACTCTAGCTTTTTGAATTGCTTTTTCGGCGGCTACTTTTGCCATGTACGCTGTTGCCTGATCTTTATCTTTTAAAATCCGTCTCTCTTTTACTCCGCATCTGTCTGTTATCCATTCATCACTCGTTTCAACCATACTCGCAATTTCAGCATTGGTTAAAATGTAGTCCGGAACATAACTTCCAGTTGAAGCGATATAAGCTCTGGTTTTCACAGCATTCAAAAGTAGACTTAGTGAAGGCAGTATGAAAATCGATTTTACTTTTAATTACAATACCCAAAAGGCATTTATTAAGACTAAGCTATTGAGCGTTTGTCGATTAAATACAACAAAAAAATTATCGGTATTGAATTTTAGTCTAATTTTACTTCGTGCACACTAATGCTTTAATACGCGAAACGAGTCCATACTTGTTACAGCACGCTCACAATCCTGTTAATTGGGTGGCCTGGAGCGAATCTGTTTTACAACAAGCCAAAGCAGAAAACAAATTAGTTATAGTTAGCGTAGGTTATAGCGCTTGTCATTGGTGCCACGTAATGGAACACGAAAGTTTTGAGGATGAGAAAGTGGCTGAGATAATGAATAAACATTTCGTTTGCATTAAAGTCGATAGAGAAGAAAGACCGGATGTTGATATGTTATACATGACGGCCGTGCAATTAATGAACGGACAAGGCGGCTGGCCCTTAAATTGTTTTACTTTACCGGACGGCAGACCGATTTATGGCGGAACTTATTTCAGAAAAGAGCAATGGATAAATATTTTATTGAATTTATCGGGTTTGTATGAGGAGAATCCTGAAAGAGTCATGCAATATGCAACAGAATTAACTAACGGTTTGCAGCAAGCGGAATTAATAAATACCAAACAATATGAGACAAAACAATTAAGCAGAGAAGTTTTAACCAAGTGTTTATTAAATTGGGAAAAACGTTTTGATAATGAATTAGGCGGACCGATGAAAGCCCCGAAATTCCCTTTGCCGAATAATTACAGTTTTTTATTAAAGCATGCGCATTTAAGCCATAATCAAAAATTATTAAAGCATGTGGATTTGACTTTAAATAAAATGGCCTGCGGTGGTATTTACGATCAACTCGGCGGAGGATTTGCAAGATACAGCACCGATGTACACTGGAAAATTCCGCACTTCGAAAAAATGCTTTATGATAATGCGCAGTTGGTTACTTTATATTGTGAAGCTTATCGGTTAACCAAAAACAATTTGTACAAACAAATAGTTGAAGAAACATTATCGTTTGTAGAAAGAGAATGGTTAAGTAAAGAAAATGGTTTTTTCAGTGCTTTGGATGCCGACAGTGAAGGCGAAGAAGGAAAATATTACGTCTGGCAAAAAGAAGAACTGCAACATTTACTAGGAAAAGATTTTGAGCTGTTTGCTGATTTTTATGGTGTTAATGCCATCGGTTATTGGGAACATGACAATTATGTATTGATGCGCAACGAAAACGTGACAGAAATTTTATTGAAACATCAATTAAAAGATGAGAGTTTAAATTCTATAATTAAAAAATGCAATACCGTTTTATTAAAAGAAAGAAAGAAACGCGTAAAACCGGGATTAGATGATAAAGTTTTAACTGCATGGAACGCTTTAATGTGTAAAGCTTACGGGGAAGCGTACTTAACTTTCAAAAATCCGGCTTATAAAATTATTGCGCTTAAAAATGCTGAGTTCCTGAGACAAAAAATGGTAAAGTCTGACTTTTCGATGTTCAGGAATTTTAAAAACGGAAAAGCTAACATCAATGCTTTTTTAGATGATTATGCTTTTACCATTGATGCCTTTATTCAAACTTACATTATTTCTCTGGATGAAAACTGGTTAAACCTCAGCAAAAATTTGTGTGATTACGTATTGAAGAATTTTTACAATGCGGAAAGCGGTTTATTTTTTTACACAGATTTATCGAACCAACTCATTTTAAGAAGTACAGAGACTAGTGATAATGTTATCCCCGCCTCCAACTCACAAATGGCGCATAATTTATTTAAACTCGGTAAATATTTTAACAATAACGATTACGAGGAGAAATCTGTTAAAATGCTTAACCGTTTCACTGAAGAAATCATGAATTACGGCTCCGGTTATAGCAATTGGGCCTCTTTATACAGCGATTTATTGAACAATTACCATGAGGTTTGCATTGTTGGTAAAGATGTTAATGAAAAAATACTGGAACTCCATAATCACTACATTCCAAACGCGATTTTTGTAGTAGCCGCTTCAGGCTCTGAACTTGATATTTTGAAGCAACGCTTTGTGGAGGGGAAAACCCTTATTTACGTGTGTAAAAACAAAGCTTGTTTATTACCGGTTTCAGAGATAAATGAAGCGACGAAACAACTTGAAATACCTACTTAGCATAATTATTATAGTAATTGGTTTTACCACAAAAGCCCAGACCTTAAAACCTACGCCTCCATCAGCTTTTGAACCTCTTTTGGAGTTCAACACTAGCTTCATTAAACAGCAAAAAGTCAAATCCATCACCTTCGATATTATAGATAAAAAGGATTTTGAAGCCCCGGTCGACCGAAATCTGACTCATTTTTATGAATTCGATAGCATCGGTTTGTTAAAGCGGTTTTACTACACGACTATAGTTAAAACCATCGAAAAAGAATACCACACGGAGCCCGTTTACAGAAAAAGGAGAAAGATTAGCAGCGGTTCGGTTTACTTTAAGAATGAATATGTGTACGATACTATTTCAACTGTTTACATCTATCAAAACACAAACCTGATACTGAAGCGTTATAACGACGGCACTTATTACGAAAGCAGATATTACAACTATGATGCAAAAAACCGCTTAAGTAAAGAAAGAAGGGTTAAAGAAACTAATCTGAGCAGCGACAAGAGCAATTTTATTTTAGGTAGCCAAACTGTGATTAGCGAAGATAGTTTTCAATATTTGGACATTACGCCGCGTCAATACAAACAAATTTGTTTAAACAGCGAGAACAGGCCTTATAAAGAAATCATTTTTAATCTCGATTCGGTTGGGAATATTATCTCAAAAAACGAAAGCTATACGGTTGCCTGGATCATTCAGAATGTAATTTACACTTATAACAAGAACCGGCTTGCTTCTGCAACTTTTAAAGGTAATGCTAACGGTGATGTGGTTTTAAAAACGACTTACGAATATGATGATATGAATTGTATCTATACCGAAAAACAATATAAAAATGATGTTGAACTGAAAGAAATAAGCTACGTAACCGAAAAAGCTAACCAACGTTTAAATTCATTTATCATCCGCGATCCAATTAAGAAAAACATGCGCATCGTCAAATTACTCTATGTAACGGATTCTTTACTCGTATCTGAAAAACACTGAACCTCAAATTAACGCTTACTCCCAACAGCCTACTGCCTTCTGCTTACTACCTACTGCCACTGCTTTCTGCCTACTGCCTACTGCCTACTGCCTACTGCCACTGCTTTCTGCCTTCTGCCTACTGCTTACTGCCTACTGCCTACTAACCTATTCGTCTCTGAAAAACGCTAGCTTGTTCATATCAATAATCTGAATATTCCTGTAATAGAAATTCAAAACTTCCGTGTAAGTATATCCTAATTTTGTCATGCGCATCGCGCCTTCCTGCGACATGCCTAAACTGTGTCCGTAACCTTTCCCCTCAAACACAACTGAATCCCCATCTTTGTAAATATTAAAATAAGTTGATTTTAACTGCAAATCCTGACGCACGTTTTTGAGCGGCACTTTCACATTACTTGCCTCAAGAAAGATTTTTCTCGTGTCT
This sequence comes from Sphingobacteriaceae bacterium, assembly GCA_023251695.1. Taxonomy (GTDB): domain Bacteria; phylum Bacteroidota; class Bacteroidia; order B-17B0; family Aurantibacillaceae; genus JAHEYG01. The sequence continues at coordinate 8,804 of JAHEYE010000040.1, forward strand.
TGCTTGAAATTCAATGCAAGTTCTTTTGCCGAAGGTTCATCAATAGGATATTTATGTTTCAGCTTCAGATAACTCAACCAGTCGTCAATGGCCATTTTGCGTTCCCATTTGTAATTCGGCATGCGTAAACTGAAAGTATCATTTACACTTTTCAAATAAGAAGTGCGTGTACCCCAAACATCTTCTGAGTTGGCTGTTTGTCCGCCGCTGTTGCTGTGAAACGCTGCCACAATTAAATTCAAATTCTCATCCACTACCACTTTACCTTTTGTCTCAGCAACCATCTCACTGATTCCTTCAAAGCGTGGCTTTCCGTAGTACGCCTGACAATGCACCTGATCACAAAGTGAAAAGCCTTCCGGCAAATGTTTATTAAGATGTGCTAAGGCGAATGTTCGCGCTAAAATAGCCTGCACTTTATAAAATTCGGGGGTTGACCGTGTGCCTGATTCTGCCTCAACAACGCCGGCAATGTAAGCATCGAGCTTTGCCTCATTCAGCAATTTTAAATTCCCTGTTTCAGTAGTCACAACATAATTATCCGGATAAATCCGTTGCTTTCTGTCCGGACTTATTAGTTTTATTTTCATTTCACCTCCCGAATTTTCATCTGCGAATCTTACAGTTTTGAACCGCCCGTAAACGGTTTCAAATGATTTTACCTCAACGCTATCATTCACTGCTGTTAATTTCAGCATGATGCTTGAATTGTTTTTCAGTATAGATTTTTCATCACCTAAAACAGAATAAGTTGATTTCTCAACCGAAAAGGTGACTGATTCAATTTTCAGGTGCGCGAAAACTTTAATGTAAACGATATCCTGCGCCGAAAGAATTAGTGGCGCGGAAAAGGATATGATAAGAAATAATTTTTTCATGATTTTTATTTTTAACCGAGGGCTTCCCTCAGGGATAAATGTTGATACATGGAAGTAGCGATTCTTTTTGAAGCGCCTACTCCGCCTAATTTTGTTTTTAATTCTTTGTAATCGTTAATTATTCTGTCCCGGTGTTCTTTATTATTCAGCAACTCGCTCAATTCATTCGAAATATTTTCAACGGTCATATCCTGCTGAATCAATTCTTTTACAATCTCCCGGTTCATAATCAAATTCACCAGCGAAATATATTTCAAATCCTTGTTCACCACTTGTCTTGCAATCCATAACGATAAACCTCCGGCGCGGTAACAAACTACTTCAGGCAATTCGAATAACGCTGCTTCAAGTGTTGATGTTCCGGATTTAATTACGCCGGCCTCCGAATATTGCATCAATTCGTAAGTTTGATCGTACACCACTTTAAATCCTTTATCAATAGCCTTGTTGTACATTTCTTTCGGAATATTGTTTGTTCCTCCAATTACAAATTCGTAATCGTTGAAACGGTCTTTGAATTGCAACATAATGTCGAACATTCTGTCTAATTCTTGTCTGCGGCTACCCGGTAAAACAGCGATTAAAGGTTTTTGTGAAAGCTGATTTTGTTTTACAAATTCTTCTTTGCTCAATAAAGTTTTTTTTCGTTCTTCAATCGCATCGAGCAAAGGATGTCCGACAAACTCGGCTTTACAGCCATACTTTTCATAGAACGGCGGCTCGAAGGGAAGTATCACATACATCGCGTCGGTGTACTCCTTTATTATTTTCACACGACCTTCTTTCCAGGCCCATACGGTTGGTGAAATGTAATAGAAGACTTTGAATCCGTTTTCTTTTGCCCAGCGCGCCATGCGCAAATTAAATCCGGGATAGTCTACCAAAATAACAACATCCGGTTTGTATTCTAGAATATCTGCTTTAACTATTTTGAAATTCTTTTTGATCTTCCCTAAATTTTTTGCCACATCTACAAATCCCATGAACGCCATTTGGTTAATGTGAATGGTTGGTTTACGCTTTGAAACCTTTTCCATCAAATCACCTCCTAAAAATTTATACCCGCTCGCATTATCCAAAAGATTCAGCTCCTTCATGAAATTGGAGGCATGCAAATCGCCCGAAGGCTCACCGGCTATAATGTAATACTTCAATTGCTATAATGATTCTTCGTGAAAATACATAACGTAAAAAACCAAAGCCACATAAATCAACACACTTAAAATTATTCCTTTTGTGGCCCTATTCATACGCTTATTTAAAAACAAATAAAATATCAGCAGATTACCAAGTGCACAAATTTTAATCGTACTGCTTAACATTTGTCCGAACATTAAATATTTTATAAACCGCATTGGAAACGACATGTAACTATGCATGAATAACCAATAACAAAAAAAACAAAGCAGGGGAAAAAAAATTCCAATCCCCAAGCCTTTCCAAAAACCGTCTAATTTTTCTGTCCAACTCATTGTAGTAATTTTTTTAAATGATCAATACTTTTATGTGCCGTTAAATCGGATTGCGTCGGTACCACCGAAATATAACCGTTTGCTAATGCCCACTCATCAGTATCAGCCGATTCCGGTTCAAAATTCACGAACTTGCCCGTTAGCCAATAATACGGACGGCCATAAGGATCCTGACGTTCATCAAATTCTTCCACCCAATTCGCAATGGCTTGCCGGCAAACTTTTATTCCTTTCAGTTCATCGTTTTTTAATTTAGGTATGTTTACGTTGAGGCAAACTCCATTTGGCAATTTGTGATTTAATGTTTCAGAAATTATTTTTTCAAGGTGTTGTTTTGCCTGTGAAAAATCGGCGTCAATGCTGTAATCACAAAGTGAAAATCCGATGGCCGGGGTTTTTTCAAGTGCGCCTTCAATGGCGGCCGACATAGTTCCGGAATAAATGACGTTGATGGAGCTGTTGCTTCCATGATTGACACCGGATAAAATAAGATCCGCTTTACGGGGTAAAATTTTATTTACCGCCATCTTCACACAATCAACCGGAGTTCCTGAGCAACTGTATTCGATAGCGATATTATGATAATTTGTTTTATTGATGCGTATAGTGGAATTAATGGTAATGGCATGTCCCATTCCCGACTGCGGTTTATCGGGCGCAATAACTGCAACCTCACCAAACTGTTTTGCAATTGAAACCAAAAACAAAATTCCCGGCGAGCTGATGCCGTCGTCGTTAGTTACAAATATCAATGGCTTTTGCATAAACTATAAAGCTAAGTTCAATACCGCTTTCAATGCTGAGTAACTAATTTAATTACTAATAATGCTTTGTTAATTTATGTTAGCAAAGCATGGCAAAATGCCGCGTTTAACCAAGTTTGACAATAACGAATTCTATAAGCTTGTAATTTTGTCAGAGACACAACAATGGAATGAAAATTGCTGTTTAAATAATAAAAAAGAAATATGTTTGATCCGATGTTATTACTGATAGGTATAGTATTTATGCTTATCGGCTTTGTGGTAAGTTCCACATTAAAATCAAAATTCGCGAAGTATTCACAGGAGCGTTTGTCGAGCGGTTTAAGCGGAAAAGAAGTGGCTGAAAAAATGCTGAAAGAATCAGGGATTTATGATGTAAAAGTTGTTTCGGTAGAAGGACAATTGACTGACCATTACAATCCCTTAACCAAAACCGTTAATTTAAGCAATGATGTTTATCACGGCAGACACGTTGCGGCTGCGGCTGTGTCGGCTCACGAGTGCGGACATGCGGTACAACATGCAGATGCTTATCAATGGCTCGCGATGAGAAGTAAATTAGTACCGGCTGTTCAAATTAGCTCCTCCATTATGAACTTTTTATCAATAGGACTGTTGTTTTTAGGAGGTTTTATGCCGAGTATGGGTAACACCTTATTACTGATTTTTATCGTTCTTCAGAGTGTTATAACTTTGTTCAGTCTGGTAACCCTACCGGTAGAAGTAGATGCCAGTAAGAGGGCATTGGTATGGTTAAACAGCGCCGGAATGACCTATAATCACGAGCATGAAGACGCCAAAGATGCACTGAAATGGGCAGCATACACCTACTTCGTTTCAGCTCTCGCATCCATTACAACCCTTATCTTTTTCATTATGAAATATCTGGGAAATAACCGCGATTAAGGACTTTTAAAAAATATAGAGCCTTCCTTTTTAAGGGGGGCTTTTTTACTATATTTGTTCTGAATAAAAACATCCTTTTCATGAAGAAAATAATCAATACCACAAATGCACCATCTCCAATTGGACCTTATAATCAAGCAGTTATAGTTGGTGATGCCGTTTATATCTCAGGCACCATTGCCATGGACCTCCAATCGAAACAGCTGATTAAAACCAATGTGAAAGAAGAGACCAAAATCGTGATGGATTATATCGGGGCTATTCTTAAAGAGGCCGGATTGACCTTTGATAATGTGGTAAAAAGCACCATATTTTTAAACGACATAAACAATTTTGTGCATGTGAATGAGGTGTATAGTTCATACTTTAAAAATGACTACCCTGCAAGGGCTACGATTCAAGCCCAAAGACTCCCAAAAGATGCTAATGTTGAGATTAGCATGGAGGCTAAAATCTTTTAACAAGGGTTTTTAGCCGACCAATCACAAAAATTTGCAGATTGAAAAACTTTTTATATTTTTACTAAAGATATTAACATTTCAGTCTATGAACATTTTTGTAAGCAACATCAGTTTTAAGGTAAGAGAGCAGTCTTTAAAAGAATTGTTCCAGCAGTACGGAGAGGTTACTAACGTTCGTATTATTAAAGATAAGGAAACACGCCGTAGTAAAGGATATGGTTTTGTTGAAATGCCTAACGATGCGGAAGGAAATGCCGCCATTAACGGTTTAAATGGAACCAACCACCAGGAAAGAACCATTGTAGTAGCCGAAGCAAAAGGAAAAAAAGAGACTACAGATACACATTCTCAACCAGAAAATTAATTCAAATCAAATAGTTTTTATGGGCCGGAACCAAAAGTTCCGGCTTTTTTGTTCGCAGTATTTTAGATAGATTTAGCTAGAACAAATGTGGACGTTTATCATAAGTTCCGCCTCATTTATCTAATAAGAGCTTTTAGTTACTAATTTAACGTTACAATAGCCTCTTTTTTCTCTAACTTCAATAAGTTGTTTTTACTCCTGTCGGATTACGGTTTTGCCTCTTGATCAGTTTCATAGATTAGTCGCACAATTGTTATCCATTATTATTTTACTGCATGGTGTTTTTAACTGAAATTTTTTTCTGTTAGCAATTCACAAATAAAATAATAAGGTGTGATATAGCGCAAAAAAAACCTGAATGAAGAAAAAATTACAATTCATTTTATTAAGCGCCTTCTTTTTTTGTGCGGTCTTGTTTCAGGCTCAAACTACCAAAACCGCTATCTCTAGTGGTAACTGGGATACACCTACCCGTTGGACACCAACAGGGGTTCCTACCATTACTGATAACGTTGTAATTCCAAACGGGATTAACATGCGCATCAGAAACGCAAATGCAGCCTGTAATTCACTCACCGTTGGTGCCGGAACTGCGGCCACTTTACAATTCAGAGGTAACACTGCCAGAACATTTACAGTAAATAATAACATCACCATCAATGTAAATGCTTCGCTCGATGTCCGTTTATCTTCGAATATATCTCATACATTGATTGTTAACGGAAACATCATAAATAACGGAAAGCTTGACTTTGCTGTTGACGCCAATAGTTTTTGCAATACCATTTTTTCAAAAAACGGAAATCAAACTGTCAGTGGAACCGGAACATTAACACGTTTTCATAATATCAATGCGAATCTAGGAGCTTTAATTACAAACACACTCGAAATTACAGCCAGCAACTTTGCTGCCGGTAACGGATTCCTAACTATTACTAACGGAACTTTTAAATTATCTATCCCAACCTCTTTAAGTGCTGCCTGCTTTAGTGTTGCTGCAACCATTCCGACTACCGGAAGATTATTTCTTAATACAGCTACGGCGGCCTTAAGCGCAAGCGCAAACGTTACCTGTAACGGAAACGTAACCATTGCAAACGGAACATTAAATATTGGGAATGCCAATGATGAAGATCTGATTTCAAACGCAGGAACATTGAATGTTTCAGGAGGCGTACTCAACATTGCGGGAAAATATAATACAACAGGGGCAGCAAGCACTTTCAGCATCAGTGGTGGAAGTATTAATATTCCGGTTAATGGTTCTACAAACACAACCAATGCGCCCTTCAATTTAATTATTGCAGGCTCTTCATTTAATATGACCGGTGGAATAATAAATATTATCAGAGAAGGCGGAACAGGTGCACAGGATTTAGGTTTTACAAATACTGGAGGGACACTTGGTAGCGTAACAGGTGGCACTTTGCAAATTGGTACCGCTGCAACACCGGCCGCGCAGATCATGAAAATTAATACAGCTAATTTGATTGGTAATTTGACATTAGGTAGCGCTAACGCAACCGCTTCACTAAATACAAATCCATTAAGCGTTGTGGGCAACATTTTAATTTCAAGCGGTACACTTAATGCAAATAATTTAAACATCACACTTGGTGGCAACTGGACGAATAACGGTGGAACTTTTACACCCGGAACTGCGACAACCACTTTTTCTTCATCAACCGCTCAATCTATTTTTAAATCAGGTGGCGAAACATTCAACAATATTACTTTCACGGGATCGGGTGTAAAAACTTTTTCAAGCGCCGTAACCTCAAGTTCAAATACAATAATTAATGCCGGGTCATATGTTGATGTGAGCGCAAGCAATTTTCAATTAACTGTTGGGAAAAATTTCACTAACAACGGAACCATCAATACCCGGAGCGGTACCGTTTTATTTAACGGCGCATCGGCACAAACCATTGGTGGCACTACCATAACTAATTTTTACAATCTCACCATCACCAATACTTCAGGTGGCGTTTCATTAGTGAATGCCGAAAATTTAATAAATACACTTACACTGAGCGGCGGAACATTAAGCACAAATGCCCAGGTTTTCACAATGGTTTCTACTGCCACCAACACAGCACGCATCGGCCCTATTACAGGAACCGGCAATATCAGTGGTAATGTAACTGTACAACGTTTTGCACCGGGGAGTGTTACCGGTTGGGCTCTATTCGGAACACCTATGTCGAGTGCCCTTACGCTTAACGATTGGGATGATGATATTTTTATCAGTTGCGCAACTTGTCCTGATGGAAGTGCCAGCGGATTTATTTCCATTTATACTTATGATGAAACGCAGCCGGGATTAAATGATGATATTGCCTCTTATATTCCCATGAGTACTATTAACGACCCAATTGTTCCGAATAAAGGTTACTGGGTTTATTTGGGAACTGGTTCTGTTACAACCACGGATATTACTTTAGATGTAACCGGCAGCGTGAGAAAGTTTGCATCCTCAATTCCTTTAAGCAAAACAAATTATGGTTCACCGGCCGAAGATGGTTGGAATTTAATTCACAATCCTTATCCTTCACCGATTAGCTGGACTGCTTTAAGAAACGGTAATGCCAGCGTTGATAATGCAATTTATGTTTACAATACCGATTTAAATGCCGGTAGTGGTGCTTATGCAACTTACATCAATAATGTGAGCAGTCCTGCTGTTGGCTCAGGTGGAGTTGGTGATGATATTCCGATGAGTCAGGGATTTTACGTTCATGCAACAGCCGCAACAATTTTGACTGCCCAAGAAACATATAAAACTAGTGGCAATCCTACTTATCTTAAAATGCAAAATCCGGTTGCACCTGCAGCTAATCTTCCATTGGTTCGTCTCACTTTAAGTAACGCAAGTGGTTATGAAGATGAAACGGTGTTATACTATCAAACAGGCGCCACCGATTTTTTTGATGCAGCTTATGATGCTTTTAAAATGCGTGGACAAGATCTGAAGGCGCCAATCATAGCTTTCGAAAAAAACAATTTATTTCAGGTTAACGGCATAAATCCTGTAAGCGGAACTTTCAGTATTCCTTTAAAAACATTAACAGGTTATTCCGGTACATATACTCTGAGTGCGAAAAACATCAGCTCATTCCCTGCAGGAGCCTGCGTAAACCTTTATGATAAATTTACTTTAGTAACCACTAATTTGAAAACCTCGGATTATGTTTTCACTTTATCCGATACAACAAGCGTAGCACGTTTCGACCTCAACATTACTTCTAATCCTCTTAACATTAACAGCACTACTAACCAACCAAGTTGCACTCTGCCAAATTCAGGTGAAATAACCGCGATAGGTGTTAGTGCAGGACCCTGGAATTATACCTGGAGAAATTCAATTGGCAATATTATTAAAACAGCATCCGGAAAATTTACTTCAGATACTTTAAATAATTTATCAGGCGACACGTATTATGTTGAGGTAAGTACTGTAGGAAGCTGCGATAACAACAGCACAACTTTTGTTCTGAATTCTATCATTGTTCCAACGGCTGCATTTACGAGTGAAGATTCAACCGATTTGAACTGGAGCGGTTTAGTAAATTTCGTGAACACTTCTTCTAATTCGGTTAGTGATTTCTGGGATTTTGGTGATGGCATCGGAACTTCAACAAGTCCTTCACCAATCTATAACTATTCTACAATAGGAATTTATACCGTTACCTTGGTGAGCACAAGCGGAACGGGATGTGTCGACAGCATCACAAAATCAATCCTTGTGCGGAATGAACAAGCCATCGGGATTCAAACGTTCAGTAATTCAAATCCTTTGTTAGTTCACACTTTAAGTGAAAATGAATATCTGATCGAACAAAAATTAGATTCTGAAATGAAACTCAATTTTCAATTAAGAGATATTTCAGGACGTTTAGTAAACGATTACGGAACTTCAAGATCAGATAAAATCTATCTTTCGCTTAATCTCAAGGATAAGAGCCAAGGCCTGTATTTCCTCACGATAAGTACAAACGACAAGCCGGTAACTATAAAGCTGCCTGTTAAATAGGCAATTACATTATAAACAAGGGGCATTTTCCGCAATAATAATCCCGATTATTATCCTAAATTTATTGTCCCTTTGATACCAAAAGATACCATAGATAAAATTATTGATGCCGCCCGCGTTGAAGAAGTAGTCAGCGATTTTATTACTCTTAAAAAACGCGGCGCTAATTTTTTAGGGCTTTGTCCTTTTCACGGCGAAAAAACACCTTCGTTTACAGTTTCTCCGGCTAAAGGAATTTATAAATGCTTTGGTTGCGGTAAAGCAGGAACTTCCGTAAACTTTATTATGGAGAGCCAGCAGCTTAACTATCCTGAAGCTTTAAAATGGCTGGCAAAAAAATACGGTATTGAAATTGTTGAACGCGAAATCAGTCCTGAAGAACGCGCAGCGCAAACCGAAAAGGAAAGTTTATACATCGTAATGCAATATGCCCAACGTTATTTTAGCGACAATATGAATAACAGCGATATGGGTAAATCTATTGGTCTGGGTTATTTTATTGAACGTGGTTTCCGTCCGGATATTATTGAAAAATTCCAATTAGGTTATAGTTCAGAAGATAAATATGCATTAAGCAGAGAAGCCGTAAAAAATTCTTACAAGCCCGAGTACTTAGTAAAAACAGGTTTAAGTATTTTAAGCAATCAGCATGTAGAAGGAACTCCTATTACAGAAAAAGATATTTTCGATCGTTACCAGAATCGTGTGATGTTCCCGATCCATGATACTGCAGGTAGAGTAATTGGTTTTGGAGGAAGGATTTTAGGCAGCGATAAAAAGATGGCGAAGTACATCAACTCGCCGCAAACCGATATTTACGATAAGAGTAAAGTATTATACGGTTTATGGTTTGCCAAAAAAGCCATTCAGGAAAAAGACAATGTGTTTTTGGTAGAAGGTTACACCGATGTTATTTCGATGCACCAATCCGGTATTGAAAACGTTGTAGCATCTTCAGGAACATCGTTGACTATTGAACAAATAAAAGCAATACACCGCTTCACATCAAACATTACTGTATTATATGATGGCGACAGCGCCGGTGAAAAAGCCAGTGTGCGCGCCATTGATTTATTATTGGAAGAAGGCATGAATGTAAAAGTGCTGATGTTCCCGGATAATGATGACCCGGATTCGTTCAGCAAAAAAGTAACTGCCGAACAATTTCAGGAATACATTGCCAATAACAGACAGGATTTTTTAGCTTACAAAACACGTGCTTTGTTTAATGAAACAAAAAACGATCCTATCCGTAAAGCGACTGTAATAAAAGATATTGTCCAAAGTATTTCATTGATTCCGGATGCAATTATCCGTTCTGTTTACATTAAAGAATGTGCTTCCATCATGGAGATGGCGGAAAATATTTTACAACAGGAAGTCAATAAATTAAGACGCGCCAAAGGAATTAAAGGAGAACATCGGCAGGAAGTTCAATCGACTGAAGTTATTCCTGAATTTAATGAAGAAGAGAAACAGGAATCCTTAATAATTTCGGAAAGTGAAGAAAAAGAATTACTCCGTTTGATTTTACATTACGGAAATGTAATTATTAGTGTAGAAGCCGAGAACGAACAAGACGAGGCACAGGATTTTGATTTGACTATTGCAGAATATGTTCTATTTGAATTGATGCGCGATGAAATAAGTTTCCTTAACCCCATTCATCAGATGATTTTAGATGAATATACGCATCAGCTACAAGGTGGTACATTACCGGAGTTCAATTACTTTAAAAATCATTTGAACCCTGCCATTTCAACATTTGCTATTGACATGGCATCTTCTACGTCTGAATTAAGCAGTAAGTGGTTATCTTTTGGTGTAATTGTAGAAAAGGAAATTTACAATCTCAAAAAATCGGTTAATCACACCCTTTACAGCTTAAAAGAAAAACGTTTAGGCCAAATGCTGAAAGAAAGACAAGACCTTTTAAAAACTGCTCCTCACGAAGAGCACGAAGCAATTCTCCGCGAAATTCTCCACTTAAGCAAAGTAAAAATAAACGTGAATAAGCTGTTGGGTAGGATTGTTGTGAAATAAAAAACTCGAAGTTTTGAATTTCTTATTCGTACCACTAAAACTCAAAACTAATCTGTCCTTCGCCTCCCAGTAAATCTTTCGATTTCATTTTTTCCGTTGCGCGACGATGTAGTTCCATGGGTGACAGTCCACTGTCATCGTCCTTTCCTAGGAACTTTTTTGCGTCCTTGATCTCCTTCGGCTCAAGCAGGGTTATGTCTTTAACTTTATAGGAAGATAATTTTTTGCCTTTCGCTTTCATGTTAGTAGGCGGTGCAAATTCAACCAAATCAATTTTTTCGTCTTTAATGTTCTTCCCTTTTTCCTTGTAAAAACTTACTTGTACCGCAGGATTGACCTGAGCCGTAATTAATTCAATGCGTGAGTCTGCATGCTCGGTTACCAAAAGTGATTTACTTGAAATGTTTTCAGGCAAAAAACGTTTGGTGAAATATGATTTGCTTTCGCCGTCGTAATAAATACAAGTTAAAGTCTGACTGGAGAAATATTTCTCAATCATGATGACGTCTTCATCAAAATGATTCAGTACATCGTAAGTATAAAGTTTATAGAAGCCCTTGCTTGTGATGGTCATAATTTTATCATCACCAATAAACTGACCTAAATAAGTACCGCGCCCTTCTTTATTCAACCGGTGAACTGTATCATCAAACCAATAATCTTCGGCGCCAATTACTGCAACGCCTTTTTTAAGCAGCTCTACTTTTCTAACCGTGTATTTTGTTACTATATTACCTACAGAACCTCTTCCTTTAACTTCCAATTCAGAGAAATTAATATCTATTTCCAATTTACGTAAACCGGAAGCCTGGCGTAATAACACGCGGGCTTTCTCAGCTTCTCCATTCGGATTTACCGTGAACCAGAATACCTGAGAGTCTTTCGTTCCTTTGGTTAAATCATATTCCTTATCACGGGTAACGCCACCAACAACAAAACGCTTCATGAACGTAATTCCTTTCGGACCATCACGATAGATCATATTGTAAGTAGTACGTTCGTCATCACGTTTAAAAATCGCTACATGCAAAATATCCTTTCCGATAAACACTTTATCAGCAGCTTTAAAGACTTTCATCTTCCCGTCACCACTGAAAGCGATAATCTCATCGAGCACTGAACAATCACAAACAAATTCATCTTTGCGTAAGCTTGTGCCCACAAAACCTTCTTCGCGGTTAACATAAAGCTTCTCGCTTGCCATAATTACTTGCGTAGCAACAATGGTTTCCAACTGTTTTGATTCCGTTCTGCGTTCTCTTCCTTTGCCGTATTTTACCTTCAGGTTTTTAAAGTATTCTATGGCGTACTCCGTCAAATTAGCAAGTTGCTTTTTCACTTCTACAATTTTACCTTCAAGGTCTTTCATAAACTCTTCCGCCTTAATCGTATCAAAACGTGTGATACGGATCATTGGGATCTGAGTTAATTTATGTAAGTCGTCGTCATTGATATCGCGCAATAATTTTTTCTTGTGCGGTTTAAAGCTTTGATATAAATATTCAAATAAGGTTTCTTTATTAGAATACTTTTTGAAATCGATGTACATTTCTTCTTTGAT
>JAHEYE010000235.1 GCA_023251695.1 Sphingobacteriaceae bacterium
GTTTGCAATAAAGGATATTGACTCGGATACGAAACCCGATTTGGTTATGGCCGATTATGCGGGATCATTTTATGTAGTGAGGGGAACGACCTCACTAGGATACCCGTTTGGACTCAACACGCCTTTTTTTGTTGGTGAGTCGTACCGCTTTTTATTAGAAAATTTTGACAGCAATAACATTCCTGATTTTGTTTTTGTTGGCGAAGGTGATTATCCTTATTTACTAAATTTCAGAAATTTTTCTTTCAATCTTAAGGAAACAATCGTAAGTACTAATACGGTTGTTTGTCCTACATCCCCGGTCCTTTTAAATGCAATTATTAATCCGATTTATACCGGGAATTTTATGTGGTGGCCTGTTGCTTTAACAGGTCCGAGCCTAACTGTTACTTCCGCCGGATTTTATAATTGTGTTTTTTCTTATACTTTACCGCCCGGTTACGGTCAGTGTAGTTTGTTAGGAGATACTTTAAATATCCAGGCAATGCCAACTCCAACAGGTGCTATTGGTTCAAGTATTTCAGTTCCTGTTTGTGCCGGCACAAGTGTTGATTTAACAGCTTCAGTAATTTCAACTACCTCTTTTACTTGGAGCACCGGTTCAACAAGCTACAGCATTTCTGTAACACCATCGGTAACCACTGTTTATACTTTGAATCTTGATAATGGTTGTCCGGGCTCTGAAACTCTCACTATAAACGTAAATCCCAATCCTCTTATTAATATTAGCGCAACAACAACAATTTGTAGTGGAGATTCGCTAATATTAACGGTTAGCGGCGCCAGCACTTATACATGGAGTCCTATCACGTCTAATTCATCAAGCATAACGGTTTCACCGGCCTCAACATCGGCTTATTCGGTGATTGGCACAAATGGTTTTGGATGTTCAGATACAACAAGTACAACTATAACGGTTAACACACCTGTAGCAATAAGTATAATTTCGTCAAAACCTTTTGTTTGTTTTCCTGATAGTGTAACCTTAAATGCTATCGGGGGGGCCGCTTCTTATACATGGAGTACAGGTTCCAATCTTTCTGCTATTACTGTCACACCAATTATTTCAGGTAATTATACACTTACGGCAAATAACGGATGTTTAAGCACAGCTACCATTTCTATTCCTATTTTACTACGACCATCTCTTACGGCAGTCTCAAATCCATCCATGGTTTGTAATAGCGGCTCTGTAACTATCCAGGCTTTTGGTGCCGCAACTTATACTTGGTCGAATTTGTTTATAGGAAGTACATTTACCGACAACCCCGTTTCAAGTACCACCTATAGTGTGTTAGGTTTGGGTTCTAACGGTTGTTACAACTACACTACAGTAGCAGTAAGTGTGTATACACCGAATGCTGTTTCAATTTTATCGAATGGTGAGCTTTGTCTAGGAAAAGCAATTGATATTACAGTCGTGGGCGCACAGACTTATACTTGGAACACAGGCACAACTAATAGCTCATTTCAAGTGGTACCTTCTAATTTAGCCCCGCTTTCTTATAGTGTAACTGCAACAGACGCGAACGGTTGTAAATCAAACGCATCTCAGGTTTTTGTTGTAAGTGATAAATGCCAGCTTGTTATTTACAATGGTATCACGCCAAATGGTGATGGAAAAAATGATATTTTCTTTTTGGAGAACATTGAAATGTATCCCGGCAACATAGTAAGGATCTTTAATCGTTGGGGACAATTACTGGATGAAATTCATAATTATAATAACACCAGTAAATTTTGGTCAGGAACAGAACAAGGTGTTCCTTCAGGCACATATTATTATGTAATTGATTTAAACAATGGAAAAGGTTTAATAAAAGGATGGATTGAATTAACTAAAAAAGATTTGAATTAAGATATGAAAACTATAATGAAAAAAGCGATTATTTTGATTGTTGTATTCAGTACAATAAGAGGTGTGGCGCAGCAGGACCCACAGTATAATCTTTACCAGTATAATCAAATGGTAATTAATCCGGCATACGCTGGTGCCCGCGATGCAATCGCCATCGTGGCCGATGTGAGAAAGCAATGGTTGTCTTTTCCGGGTGCGCCTACAACCGCTGCGTTAAGCGTGCACAGTCCGGTAGCCAACAATAAAGTTGGTTTAGGATTAACTATCGTTAATGATAAGATCGGTTCAAAAACTGTTTCTTCGGGTTATGCTAACTTTTCTTATATCCTAAAGCTTAATAATAAAACCAAGTTGGCCTTTGGCGCAAGGGCAGGTTACAGCAGTTATAAATTTAATTTTAGTGAAGTAAAATATAAGCAAACCGATGATGCTGTTACTGCTGATTTGGCGGGTACCAATAAAGGTTCGATTGATATTGATGCAGGTTTGTATTTACGCACCAATACATTTTATATGGGTTTAAGCGCAACACATTTAAATAATGGTAAGGTTTATAATGGTGATTTTACTGTAAGAGACACCACCGGTGTTAAGGATTATAGCGTTTCTTATATTTTAAGACCACATGTTTTTTTAACTATGGGTAAATCTTTTGTGGTTAACGAAAACTTTTTAGTGGTTCCATCCATTATGTTAAAGAATGTGATGACCAAAACAACAGTTGATGTGAACCTGAACTTTTTTGCTGCTAAACGGATTTGGTTCGGCGGTTTTGTCCGTCAGGGATTTGGTTTTGGCGGCTTATTTCAGGTGTATGTCACCAATCAATTCAGAGTTGGTTATTCTTACGATTTTGGAACCGGAGCCAGAAGGCAATTAGGAAGTTCACACGAAATCATGTTAGGTTTTGATATCAAGAAGAATAAATCAAAAATGACTTCACCAAGATTTTTATAATAAACAACACATTCATCCCAATAAATAAAGCAATACAATGAAAAAGTTCTTATTAATAGCATCTGTTCTTTTAATTACACATCTTTCTTTCGCACAAAAAAAGAAAGCCGATAAATATTTTGCTAAAGCACATTACGCAAAAGCTATTCCTCTTTATTCTAAAGCATCACAAAAAGGTGGAGACGAACAGCAGGAAAGCCTTATTAAACTTGGCGATTGCTACCGTATTTTAAATGAATACAAAAAAGCCGAAGACAGTTACAAGAAGGCACTCGCGATGAAGGGAAAGGTGGCACCTGAAGTAAAATACAATTATGGTTATGTATTGAAAACGAACAATAACTACTCCGAAGCACTAAATCAGTTTTATGCTTATTTGGAGGACAAACCTACCGATGGCAAAGCAAAAAATGCCATTCGCTCTTGTCAGCAAATAAAATACTGGCAAACTAAAGCCGTTGAGTATGAAATAAGAAATGTGGAAGGATTGAATACATCACGATCAGAATTTTGTCCTGCCGTACTCAATAATAAATTGGTTTATGTTGCTGAAAAGCAAAGCGATTTTTTTGAATATACGGTTGATGAAATGAATGGCGAACCTTATATGAATGTTTTTATTTCTAAAATTAATATTGAGAAAGCATCTGATCAGAAATCATTCTCCGGAAAAATTAACGGACAATATCATGATGGTCCAGTTAGTTTTACATCCGACGGAAAGACTTTATTATTCACACGCGTAGATTATAAAGCAAAAAAAGATCCAAATTATGTGAACCGCGCCAAAATCTATTTCGCAAGTGGTCATGATTCGAAATGGGGAGATATTAAGTCCTTTCTATACAACAGCGACGATTATTCGGTGGCGCATCCAAGTATTAGTCCTGACGGGAATTATTTATTTTTTACATCTGATATGCCCGGTGGTCAAGGCGGAAAAGATTTGTGGATGTGTAAGAAAAGTGGCGAGGGATGGGAAAAGCCTGTAAACCTTGGTGTTGATATTAATACAAGTGGAGATGAAATGTTTCCTAATCTCCGGAAGGACGGTATTTTGTTTTTCGCTTCTAACGGATTAGCCGGTGTTGGCGGTCTTGATATTTTTTCGGCAAAAGAAAAAGAGGGCAAGTGGTTGTTGAGCCGCAATGAAAGTATGCACTTAAACAGTCCGGCAGATGATTTTTCAGTTTGCTTTTTAAATGATTCGACCGGCTATTTTTCGTCAAACCGTGAGGGTGGAAAAGGAAAGGATGATATTTATTGGTTCAAGTATACCAACAAATACATTAATATTTCAGGAACTGTATTGTTGACTGAAAACACCAACGACCCGGCAAAAAATGTAAAAGTACGTTTATATGGGCCGGAAGGGAAAGCAATTGACTCTGTAAAAACAGATGCAACCGGTTTCTTTAAGTTTGAAAATCTTGATGCGGATAAAAAATACATGGCCGAAGTTGATTCTGATGATCCGCAGTTAGCCGGTAAGGCCCGTTATTATTTAGCGAATACAAATGGCGTTATTTCAAGGGTAACTAATAATTATGAGAACAAAAAATTTGCATTCCGTAATTTACCTATCGACCCTAACGGTTTGCCGGATTTGTATACGGATGATGAATTGACCATGGCGGGTAATTTATTGTTTGGTGAGAATCCAAGTAAACCGATCAAGAATTCTAAGATTAAAATTACCAACCAGTACGGCGATGTGGTTGAAACCACAACCACTAATGAATTCGGTGCGTTTGCATTCCGTAATCTCCCGCTCGATCAGAATTATATTGTAAGTATTGAAGAAACTGACCTGGAAATTCCTGCGAATACAAAAATTATTTTAACCAATAAGAGTGGTAAAGAAATTAAGAGTTTCTATACCCAAATGAATGGTAAATTCAGATTCAACATGTTATCGACAGAAAAAATTATGTTGAAAGACCTCGATGTGGAGGATACCGAACTTATCATGCAGCTTTACGGTTATATCTATGATCAGGATAAAAAGCCATTTAATAACGCGAAGTTATTTTTATTTACACAGGATAATAAACTTAACCAAACTATAACAACTGACGACAAAGGTAAGTTTGCATTTAAAAACTTAAAGGCCAGCTTGGAGTATTTATTTGACGTTGATGATGCTGACCCCCGCATCAACTCATTAAAAAAATTATACATAGCAGATACCAAGGGAAGAATTTACAAAGAATTGATAAGGACCTTAAAAGGCAAATTCCAATTTAAGGTATTGGCCGTTGATAAAGTGGCAATGGGTGATTTTACTGTTGACGATCCATGGCTGCAGGTATTGGAATTAAAAAACAAAGCCGATAAGGCAAAAAAAGACAGTTTAACGATTGTAGAGAATATCTATTATGCTTTCGGTGATCATAAATTTGATAAATCCGGCCAAAACGTATTGGATAAAGTTGTGGCGATTATGCAATCGAACCCGAATATTATGGTTGAGCTCAGCTCGCATACCGACTCGAAAAGCAGCGACCAGTTTAATAATGCTTTATCACAAAAGCGAGCGAAGACGGCTGTGGATTACATGATTTCAAAAGGCGTTACAAAAACGCGATTAAAAGCCATTGGTTATGGTGAATCAAAATTATTAAATAAGTGTAAAGATAATATTGAATGTACCGACGAGGAACATGCAAAGAACCGGCGTACTGAATTTAAAATCCTAGAGAAACCTAAAGTATAATAGCTTAACTAATTTTAACAA
>JAHEYE010000236.1 GCA_023251695.1 Sphingobacteriaceae bacterium
TGAAGATACTGATATTCAAATTCAATTGGATAAATTGGAAAACACTAAACAACAGAACGCAGGTGAAAACACAAGTTTAACGCCGGCAAAATCTGAAACATCGTTTGATGATTTCAGTAAAATGGATATCCGCACCGGAACAATTCTTGAAGCAGAGCGCGTCCCAAAAACAGATAAATTATTAAAATTAAAAATTGATACGGGCATTGATAAACGCATCGTGGTGAGCGGCATTGCCGAATGGTATAAACCTGAAGATATTATCGGACAACAAGTAAGTGTTTTGGTAAATCTTGCTCCACGTAAAATAAAAGGAATCGAAAGCCAGGGCATGATCTTAATGGCCGAAAACAATAAAGGAGAGCTCAGTTTCGTTTTACCAAGTAAACCTGACATGAATAATGGTTCAATCATTAAATAAAATTTTTATTTTTCTTTTCTTCACAGCTTCACTTGACGTGTTTTCGCAAAGTAATGCAGATAACGTTTTCAGGCCTAAGGAATACAAAGATTCCAAACAGTTTGAAAATTTCTATAAACGGCGCAATGCAATTTCTAAATGGCAGATCAATCAATTAAAAAACGGGGCGCTCGTAGTCCGTTTGCAAACCAACAAAACCTTGATTGAAGGGCTTCGGAAAATGGGCAAGGCCGATTTAGCCACGCAAAAAGAACAAGAAATAATGGCTTTTAATAAAAACATGGTGATGGCCTTTACCAGATATTATAATTTTTCGAAAGTTTATTTCTTTTTTAGCACGAACAGCGATACGCTTTTAAAGGGCGCAAGAAGCGGTATTTTTTTGGATACAAATCTGATTGTTAACCCTGAAATTGAAATGAAAGAAAGTTTTTATTTGCTGGCCGAAAGGGATGATGTTTACAATTCTTCCATCGGCTTTATAAGGGAAGACACAGCTAAATTTGTAAAAGAAAACGGGAATGCCTCAAAAGATGCTTCACTTGTAATAAAAAACAAATATGGTCATCAACTTAAAGATCCTTTCCCTTTTTTTGTCACCAACAAAAGCACCATCACAGGAACCCCGATAGTAAATGTTATGATTGGCGGGGTCATAATTCCGGTAGCCGTGGAGAAAAAAAACAGACTGGAAAGACATTATGCCTATGTAAGCAGTTTAAATAAGTATTTTACCAAGTTCCATTCAGAATATACAAATTATGAGGTAAACGACCCCGAAATCAAGCCTTTTCTCTATTAGGATTACCAATTCCTACCTTATTTGCGTTTTAAGTTTTGTTTCTTTATCTTTATTTAGATAAAATTTTATTCTATGAAAAAACTTTACATTTTATTGACCATTTGTTCGCTGAACACTTTTTCATTTGCCCAAAACAATGAGAAGATTTGGACAAACATTTCAGAATCAAAAATCAGTCCGAAAGGTCACCGCGAAATTATTCCTCAAAAATATGAGACTTTTAGTCTGGATATAACTGCGCTGAAAACCAAACTGGCGACTGCACCAATGGATAAGTTAGTTCCAATCGACCAATCCAATTGCATTATCACCTTGCCAAATGCCAATGGGAAAACACAATCTTTCCGTGTTGTTGAGGCGCCTGTAATGGAAGCGCCTTTGGCAAATGCATATCCTCAAATTAAAACCTATTCAATCCGTGGTATCGATGATGTTTACGCAAATGGTAAAATCGATGTTAACGAATTTGGTTTTCATGGAATGATCCGCAGTATAAACGGAAATGTTTTCATTGATCCTTTTTGTCGGGGTAATGTAAACGATTATATTGTTTATTATACCAGCGATTTCAAAAAAGACCCTTCGCAAATGTTACCTGAGGTTGGTGTACTTGAGAACAGCGAATATAAAATGGGCGTAGGCGTTCTATCGCCACCTGCAATTTGCGTTGGTGCTAACTTGCGCACTTATCGTTTAGCGGTGGCCTGCACAGGAGAATATGCTGTAGCTGCTACCGGTCTTCCTGCTCCTACTGTTGCGCAAACATTAGCAAAAATCGTTACCAGTGTTAACCGTGTTGATGGTGTTTACGAAACCGATGTTGCTGTGAGAATGGTTTTAGTAGCAACTGAAACTGCTGTTGTTTTTACAAATTCGGCAAGCGATCCGTTTACAGGTAACAATAATGCCAGTATATTAATAAATGAAAGTCAAACTGTTTGTAATGCAAATATCGGAGGTGCAAATTACGATATTGGACATACGTTTAGTACGGGCGGCGGCGGTCTTGCGCAATTAGGTTGTGTTTGTAGTGCCTCTAATAAAGCACGAGGAATCACAGGAAGTCCGACTCCGGTGGGTGACCCTTACGATATTGATTATGTTGCGCATGAAATGGGACATCAGTTTGGGGGTAATCATACTTTCAACGCTGTTACAAATTCATGCAGCGGTAACCGTAATGCATCTACATCAGTTGAACCCGGAAGCGGAATTACTATAATGGCTTATGCCGGAATTTGTGGAACAAATGATTTAGCACCAAACAGTATCGCTTATTTTCATGCGATAAGTTATGATGAAATTGTAAACTTTACCAATACAGGCGGTGGTAATGCTTGCGCTGCTACTACAACTACAGGAAATAATCCTCCCGTTGTTACAGGTGCGGTTACTTATACCGTTCCTAAATCTACACCATTTACTTTAACTGGTTCTGCAACCGATCCGAATGGTGATCCTTTAACATACTCTTGGGAAGAAACTGATCCCGGTGCTGCAGGCGCTAACTGGAACTCGGGTAACAAACCTTATTTCATGACTTATACGCCAACCGCTACTCCTTCACGCACATTTCCAAAGCTGAGTGTAATTTTAACCGGAAACTTAACCGGAACAAAAGGGGAATATTGTCCGGGCACAGCGCAAACATTAAATTTCCGTTTAACAGCACGCGATAATAAAATGGGCGGTGGCGGCGTATGTTATTTAAACCAACCGCTTGTTATTTCTAATGCAGGTCCGTTTAATATTACTTATCCGAACTTAACAGGTGTTACATGGGCAGGCGGTTCCTCGCAAACCATAACATGGAATGTGAATGGTACAGATGTGAGTCCTGTTTCCTGCGGAACTGTGGATGTTTTAATTTCCTATAATAGCGGAACCACATTCAGTACTTTAATGGCAGGCGTACCAAATACCGGAACTTTGAACATAACGGTTCCTACACCAACCGCAACAATTAATACCTGTAGGATAAAGGTACTTTGTCCGACTAATATTTTCTTCGATATCAACGATAACAACTTTACCATCACAACTGTTACAGGCATAAGTGCATTATCAAACAATAACAATTTAGGTTTATCGGTTTATCCGAATCCGTTTAATGAAAGTATTACAATTAAAGCAGCGAACATTAGCGACGAAACATTACTTACCATTACAGATGTTTTAGGGAAAGTTCTGAAGTCGGAAAAGCTTTCAGGAAACACTCTTAATAAAGAATACGATTTAGGAAGTTACCACAGTGGCATTTATTTTGTAACCCTCAAAACCAAAGATCATCAATCGGTAGCGAGAATAATTAAGCAATAACCTTATTTGCTTGTGATTTAAGCCCTGCATTTGCAGGGCTTTTTTTATTATTTACCTTTGGTACTATGTCGCGAAAACTTTTATTTATTATTAACCCCCGTTCCGGAAAAAGGAATTCAGGGAAAATAATCGACATAATTAATAAAACACTTAAAGGAAAGATTGCTTATGAGATCGGGCTTTGGACCACTATCGATGATTTCAATGTTCTGGCAAAAAAACTGAAAGAAGAAAATTTTACAGATGCCATTGCTGTTGGTGGGGATGGTTCGGTTAATCTTGTTGCAAAAACCATTCTAAAAACCACGCTTATTCTTGGAATTGTGCCGGCTGGTTCAGGAAACGGATTAGCGCGTTCCTTAGGAATATCCATGAATACAAAAAAAGCCTTAGGCCAGATTTTGAATAGTAAAATAGAGATCATTGATTCAGGAGAGGTTAATGGCAATTCCTTCTTTTGCACAAGCGGTGTTGGTTTTGATGCGCATATTGGAAATTTATTTGCCAATCTGCCCAAGCGCGGATTAAAAACGTATATCCGATTAATCAGAAAAGAATTGTTCAGGTACCAGTGCGAGAATTATATTGTAATAGCCAATGGAGTTGAAATAGACAAAACAGCATTTTTCATTACAGTTGGAAACGCTGGACAATTCGGAAATAATTTTTATATGGCACCGGGCGCCAAAGTGAATGACGGTTTGTTCAATGTGGTTATTGTAAAACCTTTTCATATTATTCCAGGGCTACTAATGCTCTTGAAAATTTTATTCCGTAAAGCACACAAAAGCAAATTCATTGAAACAATGGCTTGCAGTGAACTGATTATTAAGAGAAAAACCGAAGGAAGCGTCCATTTTGATGGGGAACCTCATGTTTTGGGACCAGAACTCCGGTATAAAATATGGCCCAAATCGCTCAAGGTGATTGTGGGTGATGTATTCGACGGGGTGTAAAAAATTTATACGTAACTTTACAGGATGTGCAGATTTTTGCTCATCATTCCATTTGTTTTTTTTTCTTTTTTGCTTCGCTCGCAAACTAATAGCATTTGTGTTTTAGATCTTACTAAAAAAAATGCTGAAACAACTAATGGAAATTTATTTTCTCTCTCACATATTCTTAAATCAGGCGGTTTTTCTTATTCCGTTACCGATTCAGTAAATTTTGCAGTTAAAAATAATATTCTTCTCACTACGGGTAATATTGAAACGACAACATTCAACACACCGGAACGCGATTCTATCAAACAGTTTATCAGAAAAGGCGGTATTCTGATTTCTACCAATAACAAGGATAATAATCTTGACAGTATTTTCGGAATTTCCGGAACCTTGTTTAGTTACAACAGGTTTTATTTAAATTTTAAAACTGCTTATGATGTAAACGGAATTTTTAAATTATTTGATGAACCCGAAGAAAAACAAATCCGTTTTGGCGATACTGCTGATTATACCACTTGTATAGGCACAAGGGCTTTTACCTGCAACACTGCCGATACTTTAGCTTTATATGAAACCAATGAAGTTGCCGCAACGCATAATAAATTTTATGCGGGACACACATACATGATAGGCACGCAGTACAAAGAGATTATTTTACGGACGCAAGTAAAGCAAGATTACGGCGCCAGTCGGAAATTCTCGAATGGATTTGAGCCTGCCCAGGATGTTTATACTTTTTTTATTGGCGGTATTATCAGGAAACATTTGCCTTATGTTGTAAATAAACATACGGCACCCTGTAGTTTTAAGGCCGCGCTTGTGTTGACACACGATGTGGATGCGACAACCTCTATTGGTATGATTAAAGATTATGCCAGTTATGAAAAAACGAATGGTATTTCAGCAACCTATCTTGTTACAACGCATTACATGCACGATAAATTAGCCAAGAATTTTTTCGACGGCTACGAGGAGGATATTTCTTATGTTTTTGAAAAAGGTCACGATATACAGAGCCACAGCGTTTCACATGTCCCGGATTTCGACATTCAGAGT
>JAHEYE010000041.1 GCA_023251695.1 Sphingobacteriaceae bacterium
GATGAATAAGTTGTACCGTTTAATCGCGCTTCCAGCAAACGATGCACCATCACATCGGGATAGCGACGGATGGGCGAAGTAAAATGTGTGTAGTAATCAAATCCTAAACCGTAGTGGCCTGCATTCTTTGTGGTGTAAATTGCTTTCGGCATGCTGCGCACTGCGAGTAATTCTATCATGCCCTGTTCTTTTTTATTTTTGACATCTACTAATAATTTATTAATAGATTGCGCGGTTTTAGTTTTATCGCCCACATTTAACTTATAACCGAAACGCGCTACAAAATTACTGAACTCCGTCATTTTTTCATCGTTCGGTGTATCATGAATACGGTACACACATACCGGACCTTCTTTTTTACTTTTCGGATTGGGTTGGTGTTCGCCATCGGCTTTACTCAGGTATTCAGCTACTTTACGGTTAGCAAGCAACATAAAATCCTCAATTAACTTATGGGCATCCTGCTGCGTTTTAAAAAATACACCAATCGGATTTCCTTCTTCGTCTAAATTGAATTTTACTTCCGCTTTATCAAACACAATGGAGCCATTTCTTAAACGCTCGGCGCGTAATTTTTTTGCGAGGCGATCCAAGATCATGATTTCATCTTTGTATTCGCCTTCCTCCGTTTCAATTATTTTTTGTACCTCTTCATAAGCAAAACGTTTATCACTGTAAATAACAGTTTTCCCGAACCATTGCTCATGAATTTTCGCATCATCATCCAACTGAAACACCGCACTGAAACAATATTTTTCTTCTTTCGGACGTAATGAACAAGCGAAATTACTTAACACTTCCGGCAGCATCGGAATGCAACGGTCCACAAGATAAACCGAAGTAGCGCGATTAACCGCTTCCTTATCTAAAGTTGAATGTGGTTTTATGTAATGCGAAACATCCGCAATATGAACGCCCACTTCCCATAAACCATTATCCAGTTTTTGCAAAGACAAAGCATCATCAAAATCTTTCGCGTCAACCGGGTCGATGGTCATGGTTGTAATTTTCCTGAAATCCCTTCGTTTCGCAATTTCCTTATCGGTAATTTCTGTCGGGATTTTTTTTGCGGCTGCTTCTATTTCATCCGGAAAATGTTCAGGCAAACCATATTCCGCCATAATGGCGTTCATTTCTGTTTTGTGTTCTCCGGGATTCCCAAACACACTTACAATTTCGCCGGTTGGGTTTTGATCACCCTGCCTCCACTCTTTATAGCGTACTAAAACTTTTTGTCCGTCTTCCGCATCACCAATAGTATCCTTGCGCACAAAAAAATCAACATGAATTTTATTGCTATCCGGGACAACAAAAGCAAACTTTGGTAAAATTTTTATAGTCCCCACAAAATCTGTCCGCGTACGCTTTACTACTTCTATTACTTCAGCTTCTTTGCGTTTGCCACTTCGTTTACCTAACAAATGTATTTTCACCAAATCGCCCTGTAAGGCATCTTTGCTTTTTTTAAGCGGGATGAAAACATCATCCTTCTCATCGATTACAGTAACAAAGGCAGTTCCTTGCTGGGTAAAATCGATGGTGCCTGTTAAATATTGCTTGGTTTCTTTAAATTCAAACTTACCTGTTTCCGGTTCCTTAATTAAACCTTTTTCCTGCAATGCGTGCAATGATTCCATTAACTCAAGTCTTTCCGCCTCTGAGTTAAGTTCCATAGCGCCACCAATTTGTTTGTAGTTAAACCGTTTATCCGGATTATGCTGCAGAAATGCTAGAATTTCTTCATATAGGTATCTTTTCTGCTTTTTTTTCTTTTTCGACATATTATTTCCTTAAAGATAAGGGAAATTGCTAATTAAATTTATTTTATTGATTCGCCCCCGATTTCCTTCGCCTCAAATTTCACAAACACCATCGTATTCGACTTCGGTTTTACCGTTATCGGTGGAGAATCCACATCGTGCCAGAATTTTACATAGAAGTTAAAAGTGTAAGTTCCGGGCTGAACCGCCATTGTATATAAGCCGGTCTTTTTATCAATTTTTGGCTGGATGATTGTGTCCCCGTTCATCTTAAATGCTAGGTGACTGCTAGCAGGTTTTCCTCCCGGGCCGACAAAGCGGAATGTAATTTTAGTCTTACCACCCGCTTCTGGCGTAACTTTTGTGATCTTGCAGGTGCCATGGGTTTGAGCCGCTAAAATGCCGCACATAAAAAGTAAAATAAAAAAGATATTTTTCATCCTGTTTCTTTTAAAGTAATTTTTCGATGGCCTTAGGAAAATAAACATACTCCAATTCGTGAATCTTTTTTGCCAGGCTTTCGGCCGTATCGTTATTGGCAACGCTGCATTTTTCCTGAAGAATGATTTTGCCTTCATCGTATTCTTCATTCACAAAATGAACCGTGATGCCACTTTCATTTTCTTTATTTGCAATTACCGCCTTATGCACATGCATCCCATACATTCCTTTTCCGCCGAATTTAGGCAATAATGCAGGGTGAACATTAATGATTTTATCAGGAAAAGCTTTTATTAGAGCCTCCGGTATTTTTAACAAAAAACCTGCCAGTATAATCAGGTTAATTTTCTCAGCCTTTAAGAATTCTATGATCTGGCTTGTTTTGTTTTCCAATGAATCTTTACTGATGATCTGAACGTTTTTTTTGTGTTTCTCAGCCCTGGCAATAACCCCTGCTTCGGCCCTATTAGTAAAAACAAGCTTTATTTTTATGCGGGGGTCGTTGGTAAAATATTTGATGATATTCTCGGCATTCGTGCCCTCTCCTGAGGCAAATATGGCAGCATTTGTCATTTAGGTGCAAAAATACCTTATAAGAAGCATAAAATATCTACAATTTATCCCTTATTTTTGACAAAATATTAGTCATGAAAGCAAATCAATTTATTACGGCTCTTTTAATGCTAGTTTGTTTAACGTCTTTTTCCCAGAAAAAGATAAAATACAAAACTGTTGTCTTTGAAGATAATACAGTTCAGACACCCAACGCAAAAGTTTCATTTCTGGATGTAATTGCTGAGGATAGTTTAATGACCGGTACAGTAAAAGTTGAAAATCTTACAGCTAAAGCTCTATTGATAAAACCTGAAGAATGCAGTTATACTGTTCCTGCCGGAGAAGTTTTTTCAAAAAAGAAATGGTTCGTTATTGCCCCGCATCAAAATGAATCAAAAAGCATTGACATAAAAAGTGGGAATGTAAAAACAAAAGAGACTGTTTTTAAAATCGGTGGCTTTTACATCTGCAATTCGGTTGAAATTGCTGTTACCCCGAATGCTGTTCTGCCTCCAGAAAAAGAATTGAGTGTGGGCAATTTTAAATTAGAACTTGTTGATTGGACCACCAGCGGGCCGGAAGTCAGGATCAGATATACGATCACTTACCTCGGGACAAAAGTTGGATTGGTGGATCCTTCATTGGTCACAATAAAAGCGGCAAGCGGTGAAGAATATAAAAATGAAAAAGTAGACGGCGAACTCATTTCCTTTCATAAAAAAGAAAAATATACCGTTGATTTTGTTTTCGCGAACGATGCTAAGAAAAAAACACAGATCTTGTGGAACAAGGCTTTCGGAGAAGGGATTCCTGAAAAATTAAATCCTGTTTCTTTTCTCGTAAAAATGGATGAGGCTAAAACGAAAACAAGAAATAAGTAATATGTTTAATAAATTTACGACAGCTTTTTTATCGGTAACTTCATATACAGCTTTTCCAAAGAGAAAAATGAATTTGGTGAATCAACCCACGAAAAAAAAGAGAGCATGATCATTACTTTTAATATGGCTCTTCCAAAAACAAAAGAAAAAAATTAATCTGCAATATGCTCTCCCTATTCATTCATTGGAATCCTAGCCCCGAAATATTTACAATTCCAGGTATTGATTGGCCCGTTCGCTGGTACGGATTAATGTGGGCTCTGGCTTTTATTGGTAGTCATTTTTTTATGAACCGCATTTACAGAGTAGAAGGACGGACAGAAAAAGAATTGGATACCTTAACGCTTTACGTTATTGCGGGCACTATTTTAGGCGCACGTTTAGGACATTGTTTTTTTTATGATCCCGGATATTATCTATCTCACCCTCTAGATATTTTAAAAGTTTACGAGGGTGGTTTAGCTAGTCATGGCGGGGCTATCGGAATTTTAGTGGCTATGTGGTTGTATTGCCGTAAGACAAAAGAAAGTTGGTTATGGTTATTTGATAAAATTGTTGTGGTTGTTCCTTTAGCTTCTATGTTAATCCGTTTCGGAAATCTGATGAACTCCGAAATTATCGGCACACCAACCAATGTTCCCTGGGCATTTGTTTTTACAACTGTAGATAATTTACCGCGTCATCCCGCTCAATTATACGAATCCATTTTCTGTTTATTTTTATTTGTGCTGATGTATTGGTTATGGAAAAACAAACGCGACCGTTTTGCGCCGGGATTTATGTTCGGTTTAATGTGTGTTTTATTTTTTACAGAACGTATTTTAGATGAATTTGTAAAGGAAAATCAGGAAGCCTTTGAAGCAGGTATGGCTTTAAACATGGGACAAATTTTAAGTATTCCGTTTATTATTGTAGGGTTGTATATGATGTGGAGAAGGAAGAGGCAGTTGGACAGTGGGCAGGGAACAGAAGGCAGTAGGCAGTAGGCAGTAGGCAGTGGGCAGAAAGCAGTAGGCAGTGGGCAGAAAGCAGTAGGCAGAAGGCAGTGGGCAGTAGGCAGAAAGCAGTAGGCAGTGGGCAGGAGCAGTAGGCTTAGGTTATTAGTTTTAATTTATTCAAAATTCATTACATATTTTTTTATACAAAGCGATTCTTGCTTCTGTTGAGGCGGGAAAAGAAATTTTAAAAGTTTACGATACTGCTTTTGAAGTTGAATACAAATCGGATGATACGCCTTTGACGCAAGCCGATCAAAATGCCAGCAAAAAAATAATTGAACTTTTAGCTGATACAAACATTCCTGTTTTATCAGAAGAAGGCGAACATTTTACGTACGAAAAAAGAAAATTACTGAATGAACTTTGGATTGTTGATCCGCTTGATGGCACCAAAGAATTTGTGAAACGCAATGGCGAGTTTACAGTAAACATTGCACTTGTGAAAGAAAATAAATCCATTCTGGGCGTAATTTATTCTCCGGTATTTAAAGATTTATATTTTGCAGCAAACGGAATCGGTTCCTTTAAAATAAACCGTCACGATTTTATTCCCATCCTAAACGATTTACATCATTTTACTTTAGACCGACTGATTTTAGTAGCGAAAAAATTGCCCTTGAAATCTTACCCCGCCGTTTTCACTTTAGTTGCAAGCCGTTCACATTTAAGTTCTGAAGTCTACGCTTATATTGAAGAAAAAAAAGCACAGAATAATGATGTAAATATCGTTAACACCGGAAGCAGCATAAAAATGTGTTGGGTGGCTGAAGGTTTAGCCAATGAATATCCAAGATTTGGTCCGACTATGGAATGGGACACCGCCGCCGGGCAAGCCATTTTAGAAAACGCAGGTTGTGAGCTAATTGATTTTACTACCAAAAAACCAATGCTTTATAACCGCGCCGAATTAAGGAATAATTCGTTTATAGCAAGGCAGAAAAGCTGACTTTTCATTCTTGGTTTCCATCGTTTTCTTTAGTATTTTTAGTAGCGACAAAGCAAAGAAATTTTAAATGATTTCAGTAGAACAAGCCATAGCACTTATACAACAACACTCTAAACGACTATCCTCAAAAAAAGTTTCCGTTGCTGATGCTTTGGGCTGCGTTCTTTCCGAAAATGCAATTTCCCCTATCAGCTTACCACCTTTTGATCAATCGGCAATGGATGGTTATGCTGTCAGATTTTCGGATACAGGGAAACAAATAAAAATTATCGGTGAAGTTGCTGCGGGAAAAGTTTTTCCAAAAAAATTACAATCAGGCGAAGCTGTGCGGATTTTTACAGGAGCTTCTGTTCCTGTTGGCACTGATACAGTAATTATGCAGGAAAGAATTTTAATTGAAAACGGAAATCTTTTATTGCAGGATCCAAATTTAAAAAAAGGAGCCAATATCCGTAAAGCAGCCTCACAAATTAAAAAAGGGAAAATTGCTTTAAGCAAAGGAACAATCATTACACCCGGAGGAATTGGTTATTTAACTGCGATGGGAATTAAAACCATAAATGTTTTTGCGCCATCACGAATTACAATTATCATAACAGGAAGTGAATTGCGTAAACCGGGAGAAAAATTAAAAAATGGAGAAATATACGAATCCAATTCTTTCACTCTGAATTCAGCTTTACAATCCATTCACTTAAAATCTCAAAAAACAATTACAGTTAAAGATAATGAAGCCGCTGTGTTTAATGCCATAAAAAAAGCAATCGCGACTTCCGACCTGGTTTTAGTCACAGGCGGAATTTCTGTTGGTGATTATGATTTTACCGGCTCTTCACTGAAAAAAATTGGTGTTAAAAATATTTTCTATAAAATAAAACAAAAACCGGGTAAGCCGATTTTCTTCGGTAAACACAATAAGACTTTAATTTTTGGTTTGCCTGGGAACCCCGCCGCTGTGTTGAGCTGTTTTTACGAATACGTTTATCCTTCGCTAAGAATTATGCAGGGAAGAAACGATGTCTTTCTTAAAAAACTGAATTTGCCAATGGCGAATGATTACAATAAAAAAGCAGGCTTGTCATTTTTTCTCAAGGGGAAAATATCAGATAAAGCTGTTGTACCTCTCGAAGGACAGGAATCTTATATCTTAAGTTCATTTGCATTAGCCGATTGTTTAATTTATTTGCCTTCCGTAGCAGAAAATATCAAAACCGGAGATTTAGTGGAAGTCCATTTGTTACCCAATAATTAAAAATGCCTGAACAAAATTTAATATATTTATTTATTCCGCTTTTGTTCGTTGTTGCATTTTTGTATTCTTCGGTCGGACATGGAGGTGCCAGCGGTTACTTAGCCTTAATGGCTATATTCAGCATTGCTCCATCGATAATGAAATCATCAGCGCTCATTTTAAACGTTTTGGTTTCGGGGATTGCTTTTTTTCAATATTACCGTTGCGGACATTTTAACCGGAAATTATTTTTTCCATTTATTATTACTTCTATCCCCGCTTCTTTTCTTGGCGCATACCTTACAGTTGATGATTTGTACTATAAAAAAATTCTGGGCGTAGTATTAATTTTTCCCATTCTCCGTTTAACGGGATTAATCGGTAAAGAAAGCTCCGAATTGAAAGAAGTACAATTGGGATACGCTCTGGTTATCGGCGGAATCATTGGTTTACTTTCCGGAATGCTTGGCATTGGCGGTGGGATTCTATTAAGCCCCATCATTTTATTATTGCATTGGGGAAACATGAAACAGACTGCCGCTGTTTCTGCTTTGTTTATTTTAGTCAATTCAATCGCCGGTTTAGGCGGTTTAATTTCAAAGGGAATTACGATTGATACTACTATTTATATTTGGTTAGGGGTTGCATTAATTGGCGGATTGGCAGGATCATATTACGGAAGTAAAAAATTTGAAAGCAAAACATTAAAATTAATTCTGGCAGGAGTATTATTAATTGCCGGTCTAAAACTTTTATTAGTTGAATAAGAAAAACATAACAGGAATTATTTTAGCAGGCGGTAACAGCTCAAGAATGGGAACCGATAAAGGTGTTATGGATTTAAACGGAAAGAAAATTATTCATTATGTAATAGATGCCCTGAAACCAAACGTTGATGATATTATTATTATTGCCAATAACAGTAATTACAAAGATTTTGGATATCCGGTTTTTAGTGATGAAGTAAAAGATTGCGGTCCACTTGGAGGAATTTACACAGCACTTTTAAAAAGTTCCAATCACAAAAACATTATTTTAAGTTGCGATATTCCGTTTATTACATCAAAGCTAATTGCTCAGATTATTAGTGAATCAGCTGAATATGATGTGACTGTACCCATTCACGATGGGAAAACCGAACCACTTTGTGCTGTTTATACAAAAACTTGTCTGCCCAAATTTAAAGAGCTACTTGAAAGAAAAGTTCTTAAATTAACAGACGCAATGGCGCAGGTTTCCACAAAACAATTGCAGTTATCCGCAACAACAGAAATTGAAGATAATTTCATTAATTTGAATACTAAGGAAGATTTTAATAAGCATATTGGAAAATGAAACTATTTTTTTTCGGACAATTAGCAGAAGTAACAGGGAAATCCGAAATGGAGATAACAAATATTTCCGATACTGAGACTTTATTAAAAAAACTGGAGGCTGATTTTCCAAAACTAAAGAATTTGAAATTTCAGATTTCGGTCGACAGAAAAATCGGTAAAGGAAATGTAATACTTGAAAACGGAAGCGAAATAGCCTTGCTCCCACCCTTTGCAGGAGGATAAAATGACAGAAAAGAAAAAACATAAAGTGTTTAGAGAAGGTCCGATAAGTCCTGATTTTATTGCTGATTCTATAAGTAAACACACTACAAAGACAAGCATTGGTGCGCACGATATTTTTTTGGGACAAGTTCGTGCCGATGTAATTAATGGAAAAACTGTTGAGGCAATTGAATATTCCACTTATCAGGAAATGGCTGAGGAAAAACTTCATGAGATACGAGAATTGGCTTTTACTAAATTTGAATTGACCTGCATGCACATTTATCACAGTCTGGGAAAAGTAAAAACCGGAGAAATATCTTTGTTTGTTTTTGTTTCTTCGCCTCATCGTCAGTCTGCATTTGATGCGTGTCGTTGGCTGGTGGAAGAAATAAAAAAAGATGTTCCTATTTGGGGAAAAGAAATTTTTGGAGATGAAACACATGTGTGGAAAGAAAATAAAATTTAATCAGAACGTATTATGGTAGATATTACATTTAAATCAAGCAGCTTAAGAACAGCCATTGCACAAGCGATTGTGAAAGTGAGCAAGCAGGAAACTATTGATGCCGTAAAAAATAAAACTGTTCCCAAAGGCGATGTGTTTGAAATGGCAAAAACCGCAGGTTTATTCGCCGTGAAACGCACGAGTGATATGATTCCCGATTGTCATCCCCTACCGGTTGAATTTACGGCCGTACGTTATGAAATAAAAAGTTTGGAAATTCAAATTGAAATGGAAGTGCATACCATTTATAAAACCGGTGTGGAAGTGGAAGCTATGCACGGTGTTTCGGTTGTGGCCCTCACTGTTTACGATATGCTGAAACCAATTGATAAAGGAATAGAAATTGGTTCGATAAAATTAAAAGAGAAAAAAGGCGGCAAATCTGATTTCACGGATAAATTTAAAACAGATTTAAAAGCGGCGGTTGTTGTTTGCTCTGATAGTATTTCAGCAGGAAAAAAAGAAGACAAAGCCGGAAAAGCTATAATTACGAAACTTGAAAGCTGCAAAGTTGCAATAGCAGATTATTCAATCATTCCTGATGATGAAAAAACAATTCAGGATAAAGTAAACAAATTGTATTCTGCCAAAACAGATATTATTATTCTCACCGGCGGCACGGGGTTATCACCCCGTGATGTAACGCCCGAGGCAATTCGTCCTTTGTTAGATAGAGAAATTCCGGGTATTATGGAAGCTGCAAGAAATTACGGTCAGGATCGTACGCCTTATTCAATGTTATCCAGAGGCGTAGCGGGAATGAAAGGCAATACATTAATTTTGGCAGTTCCCGGTTCGACCAAAGGAGCAAAAGAAACCATGGATTCACTTTTCCCTTTTATCCTTCATGTTTTCAGGATAATTGAGGGTGCCAGACACGATTAATTATCACTACCTTTGTGGCAGAGAAGGTTTCATAGTTCGCCTTTGAGTTAATGGAAGGGAATAGCAAAATACTTATAGATACATTTGGAAGGGCGCACGATTATTTGCGCATCTCGTTAACCGAACGTTGTAATCTGCGTTGCGTTTATTGTATGCCTGAACAAGGCATTGAATTACGTGAAAGCAGTGCTTACATGAACAAGCATGAATTGCTAAGCATTGCAAATGCCTTTATTGATTTGGGCGTAAAAAAAATAAGATTAACCGGCGGTGAACCTTTGGTAAGAAAAGATGCTGCTGAAATAATTTCTGAATTAGCAAAACTCCCTGTTGAATTAGCTATTTCAACTAACGGAATTTTAATCGATAAATTCGTTGATGTTTTCCGTAAGGCAAATATTAAATCTATAAATATTAGTCTGGATACTTTACAAAAAGATAAATTCAATAAAATTGCGAGAAGAGATGATTTCGATAAAGTGATGTCGAACATTCAGCTTTTACTACAAGATAAAATACATTTGAAATTAAATGCCGTGTTGATGAAGGGCGAAAATGATTCTGAATTAATTGACTTTATTGAATTCACTAAAGATAAAAATGTGCATTTCCGTTTTATTGAGTTTATGCCCTTCGACGGAAATAAATGGGATTGGAGCAAAGGTGTTTCATTACAGGACGTTCTCAATAAATTAGATTCGGTTTACGGTAAGCGTGTCATCAAATTGCAGGATGGGAAAAATGATACGGCAAAAAGTTATGCGATTGAAGGTTATATTGGAACGTTTGCAATAATAAGTTCTATTACTAATCCCTTTTGTGATACCTGCAACCGTATCCGTTTAACAGCAGATGGAAAAATAAAAAACTGTTTATTTTCAAATGATGAAAATGATTTGTTATCGGCTTTCCGTTCGGGTAAGGATATTGTTCCCTTAATTATGGATTCCATTAATAAAAAGAAATTTAAACGCGCAGGTATGGATTCCTTTGAAGATATTTCTAATCCTGAAATTAATAGTAATAACCGGCCGATGATTAGTATCGGTGGCTGATTTAGAAATACAAATCGCTCGTCTTCAATCTTAAATAGCGCATCACCGAAAACAGTGCACTGATACTTGAAATAAAAATTCCTAATAAAACAATTCCGCCAAATAATAACGCGAGCATGTTCTCATCCTGTAATTGTAATAAATCAGGAATATAACTTGTACTCACCACCAAAAATCCTGCAAGCAAAGCACCTGCTAAAATTCCGGCAATTACACCTTGACGAATGCCTTTAAAAATAAACGGTTTACTGATAAATGTCCGTGTTGCTCCAACCAAATACATAGTACGGATAATAAAACGCTGCGAGTAAATAGAAAGGCGAATGGTATTATTAATTAATGCAATCGCAACAATTAATAAAAGTCCGCTGAAAATTAAAATGTACAAGCTCACTACTTTTGCGTTTTCGTTTACCTGTTTAATCATGTCTTTATGATAAACGACTTCTTTCACATAAGATTTTTGCAAAAGGTTTTTTTCGATGCCTGCTAAAGTATCAGCATTAGCATAATCAGCGTTTAATTTTACGTCTAATGATGACAATAATGGATTATAACCCAAAAACGAAACAAAATCTTCACCCAAATCTCCTTTTAATTTTTCAGCTGCTTGTTCTTTGGTGATGTGGTTTACGCTTTTAGCAAATGCCGAAGCGGAAATTTCCTGTTGCAAAGCATCAATTTGTGCTGATGTTGCCGTATCTTTTAAAATAACCTGAAAGCCAATGTTTTCTTTAATGTGATTCGATAATTTACTCGCGTTTAAAACAACAAGTCCTAACAAGCCCAACATAAACAAAACCAATGCCAAACTAACCACAACAGTAATGGAAGAAGTTTTTAAACGGCGCTTAGCTAGATTATCTGACACAGGTTAATTTTTATACGAATTTACCCCAACAGAGCTTTTGTTTAGTCTGTTACTGTTTTAAAAATTAACAAGTTATTGTTTGTAAATTTACCCCTCTGTCACTTAGTGACATCTCCCCTTGTAAAGGGGAGAAAATATTTTACGTTTTAAAAAAATTCATTCATTAAGATAACCTTCAGTTTCTAAAAAGAATCTTATAATAGCAATTTCATTTAGAAACGAATACATTTCTCCCCCTTGACAAGGGGGAGTGTCCGCAAAGCGGACGAGGGGGTTAAAAAACCTCTTTAGCTACTCTACGTGTCACTTCGCTGGCACCCATCGTGTAAAAGTGAACGCAGGGCACATTGGCTTTTACAAGTTCTTTGCATTGATCAATGCACCATTGGATGCCTACTTCCTTTACAGCTTTATCGTCCTTACATTTTTCAAGTGCTTCGTAAAAATCGTGAGGGATATCTATTTTAAAAATTTTGGGAAGCGATTTTATTTGTGATTTTGAACTCAGGATTTTTAATCCGGGAATAATAGGAATGTTTATCCCGTTCTTTTTACAAAGTTCAACAAATTCAAAATAGCGTTTGTTATCAAAAAACATTTGTGTTACAATATATTCTGCGCCTGCATCCACTTTTGCTTTCAGCCATTTCATGTCAGAATTCATATTAGGGGCTTCAAAATGTTTTTCAGGATACCCCGCCACACCAATGCAAAAATTAGTCGGGGCTGCATCTTTCATTTCTTCATCCAGATAATTTCCGCCATTCATGTCAACCACCTGCTTTACTAAATCAAGTGCGTAATGATGTCCGCCCGGCTCCGGCACAAAACTTGGTTCAGTTTTAATACTGTCGCCGCGCAATGCCAATACATTATCGATTCCTAAGAATTGTAAATCAATTAATGCGTTTTCAGTTTCTTCCCTTGTAAAACCACCACAGATAATATGAGGAACCGCTTCCACATCGTATTTATTCATAATAGCCGCACAAATTCCAACAGTACCCGGACGTTTACGGATGCTTACCTTTTCGAGGTAACCGCCTTCGCGCTTTTTGTAAATATATTCTTCGCGGTGATAGGTAACATCTACGAATGCAGGTTTAAATTCCATTAAAGGATCAATGGCATCGTAAATGCTTTGAATGCTTTTCCCTTTTAAGGGCGGAAGGATTTCGATGGAGAATAATGTTTTTTTGCTTTGCTTTAATTTGTCAACTAATTTCATAAACTGTGATAGAAATGTATTTAAGATTGGGCTGTTACAGATTCAATGCCCTTTACTTCAGGTACCGATTTTTTAATAGTTTCTTCTATACCCGCCCGCATGGTCATATGGCTCATGTTGCAGGTTTTGCACGCGCCTTTCAATTCCAGTCTCACAATATTATCACTGGTAATTTCAACTATTTCCACATCGCCACCATCTGCTTCTAAATAAGGGCGGATGGTTTGTAAAGCATCTTCAACTCGCTGATGTAATTCGTGCATAATTTTATTATTAATTTACTTCTGCAGGTACCTGTGCGTTTTTAATTGCAATTTGTTGGGCTGCGTTTTGCGCCATCTCAATCATGATTTTTGCTGTTACCGAATCCAGGTCCAGCACAGAAGGTTTTCCTGCATCGGAACCTTCGCGTATACTTTGGACCAATGGAATTTGTGCTAATAAGGGAATATTTAATTCTGCAGCTAAATTTTTTACCCCGTCTTTACCAAAAATATAATATTTATTATTCGGTAACTCTGCGGGAGTAAACCAGGCCATGTTTTCCACCAATCCCAAAATTGGAACATTAATGGTTGGTAAATTAAATAATGCAATTCCTTTTCTGGCGTCCGCTAATGCCACATGCTGCGGTGTACAAACTATTATCGCTCCTGTTAAAGGAATCTGACTGCATAATGAAATCTGAATATCACCGGTTCCGGGAGGCAGATCAACTATTAAATAATCTAACTCACCCCAAACGGTATCAAAAAATAATTGTGATAAAGCTTTTGATGCCATGGGTCCGCGTAAAGCAATCACCTGATTAGGCCCTGCCATAAAACCAACCGAATTTAATTTTACACCGTAGCTTTCTACCGGTTTCATTTTTGGTTTCCCGTCAAAATCTCCTGAGCCCGGCATATCACCTTCCACGCCAAACATTATTGTTTGTGATGGTCCGTAAATATCCGCATCTACCAAACCAACTTTCGCGCCTTGCTTTGATAAAGCCAATGCTAAATTAGCTGCAACGGTCGACTTCCCTACTCCACCTTTACCGGAAGCAACGGCAATAATATTTTTTACATCGCGTAAAGTAGTTTCGTCTTTTGTTTGCTTTTTGGTGGTGACATTGGCGGTCATGTTAATTTTCACATCCGCTTCTTTATCCACATAATGTAAAACTGCATTCAGGCAAGCATTGTGAATCATGTCTTTCATTGGACATGCGGGTGTAGTAAGAACAACGGTAAACGAAATATTTTTTCCGTTAACCACAACATCTTTCACCATACCCAGGGTGACAATGTCCTTTTTAAGATCAGGATCATCAACGTATTTAAGGGCCTCAATTACTTTTTCAACAGTTGCACTCATTGTAAAATGTTAAGCATGTAAAGTTAGTGACTTAATTTGTGAATAAGGCGGGAAATAGCTATAAAAAAGGACAAAATCCCCTCTGAAATGTTATTTAGTAGCAGTTGGGGCGGCTGTTGGCTGGGCGGCGGCGGCAGGGAGCGGAACAGGATTAGGCACACTCAGGTTGACGTATTTTAAGGGATCATTCATCGAGCTGTCCACCAGGTTTAGCAATGAATCGGACATGCGTTTTGAAATTCTATCCATCTGAACCCTATCCTCTCCTGCGGGTCCGCACGAAGAAATGATAAGAATAATAGCAAAAATGGGGAGAATGAGCTTTTTCATTGGGTGGTTTATTAATTGCGGTTTAAAGTTAGTTGAATTTTACGAGATACAAAACCTATAAAAACAGAAAAGCCTCCCACCTGAGGTGAAAGGCCTTTCGTTTAACTAACTAACACAAAGAGTTATTATTTCTTCTCTTCAGTTGCAGCAGCAGTTTCAGTAGTTGCAGCAGCTGAATCAACAGTAGCAGCAGCTTCGCTAACAGCAGAGCTTAAACTAGCTTCTAAAGCTTTCGCGATAGAATCAGCAGCCATTTTCGCAGCTTCTTCAGCTTTCGCTTTTTCTTCTGCAGATGGTCCACAAGCAATAAAAGTAGCTACTAAAGCTACAGCAAGGATTGACATTACTTTTTTCATGAAATTTGGTTTTTTAACGTTAATAATTTCACATTTATACCGTTTTGGGCCTTTGGTAACCCTAAAATTCTTTAAAAAATAGAATATTTTTATAACTGATTGATTTTCAATGTATAATA
The DNA here is from genome assembly GCA_023251695.1 of Sphingobacteriaceae bacterium. Classification (GTDB taxonomy): domain Bacteria; phylum Bacteroidota; class Bacteroidia; order B-17B0; family Aurantibacillaceae; genus JAHEYG01. The sequence goes on from JAHEYE010000041.1 coordinate 15,065, forward strand.
TTTGATTTGCAAGCTTATTCTTTAAATTCTCCATTCCAAATTCTTAATTCTACATTCATAATTGGGTTACCTTTGCCCCTTAATCGTATTAATCAATACAGGCATTTATGGCTGTCAAAGCTCAGTTCACCGATACCGAATTTATTGAAGGCCTCCGGACAGGGAATGAAGCAGCATTAAAAGCCCTTTATAAAAAGTACTATAATATCGTTCTTAAAATTGTTGTGAATAACAGCGGCAGCAGTGAAGCAGCTGAGGACATTTATCAGGAAACAATAATTGTTTTGTTTGAAAATGCCCAAAAGCCAAGCTTTACTTTAAATTGCCAGTTACAAACGTTTATTTATTCAATAGCAAAACGTTTATGGTTAAAACAGTTGCGCAATAACAGCAATCTGGTTAAACTGAGTAACGGCGGTGAAGATGAGATTGTAGATGTAAGTGAAGAAATAAATGAACATTTACAAAAAGAAGAAGCGCTGCTGAAAATGACTAAGAGTCTGAGTGAGTTGGGAGAACCCTGCAAAACCATCATCACCGATTTTTACATTAGTCATTTAAGTATGGATGAAATTTCTGAAAAGTTTGGTTATACCAACTCGGATAATGCAAAAACCCAGAAATACAAATGCCTGCAAAGGTTAAAGAAATATTTTTTTGATAAATAAAAAGAGGCGGAAGATATAACATGAAAAACACAGACATATTTGATGATTATTTGTTCGGTAAATTAAATGCTGCACAAAAAAGTGAGTTTGAAAATAATTTGAAAACTGACGGAGTTTTTGCGGCCGCATTTAATCAACACAAAACTTTAGTTGATGCTTTAAACAAATACGCTGAGAGAAACGAGTTACGCAAAGCGCTAAAAGCCATTCACGAAAAAGAATTTGGCAACGATGCTAAGATCATCTCAATTAAACAGGAAACATTTTATCAGAAACTCGGTCGCAATGTTGCCATGGCAGCAGGCGTAGGTTTAATTGCTGTGCTTTCTGCTTTGGCTTTATTAAGTACAGGCGGTTATATTCTTACCAAACAAAATAATGCTATTACTGATTTAAAACGCGAAGTTGACGAATTGAAATATACGCAAGACGGAATTGTAGAGGCTATTTCGAATGTGGGCGAGAAACCAAAATACGCTCCGGCTAATTTTGAAGGAACAGGTTTTGCCATTAATAATGAAGGTTACATCATTACCAGCTTACACATGATTAAAGGTGCGGATTCGGTGTTTATCGAAAACAGTGATATCAGCCGTACCGCTGCAAAAATTATTTTCACCGATCCTAAAATCGATGTTGCCATTTTGCAAATTGATAAAGCAGATATCTACAAAGAATGGAATTTACCTTTCGTATTCAGCAACCGCAATTGCGACTTAGGTGAAAAAGTTTTTACCCTAGGTTATCCGCGCAAAGATATTGTTTACGGAGAAGGTTCATTGAGTTCGTTAAGCGGTTACCACAGCGATACCACCATGTATCAGATTTCAATTCCTGTGAATCCGGGTAACAGCGGCGGACCCTTATTAGATGAACAAGGTGCAGTGATTGGTTTGGTACGCGGTAAAATTACCAGTGCAGAAGCAACAGGTTTTGCTATCAAGTCGAAACAAATTATAAATGCTATCGAAGTTTTTAATCAAACTGAAAAAAACAAGGAAAACGGATTGAACATCAACGTTAAGAAGAATACCCTGAAAAGCATTAAGCGCAGCGAGCAGATTAAGCGGATTAACCCTTATGTTTTTAACGTAATGGTGTATAAAGCCAACTGATTTCTTTAACATTTCACTCTTTAAAAGCCCTGTTTTAGGGCTTTTTTTGTTATGAGATTTTATGTAATTTTAATGAATGCTCCGGAGAAAGCTCCTTTATTTAGTAATTAGTTTTTTGTCCTTGTTCCAATTCATGAGGGCGCAGGATATTATTTACCTGAACAACGGCGTTAAAGTTGAAGCCAACGTAAAAGAATTAAATGTTGTCTCGATAAAATATAAAAATTTTAATAACCCCGATGGGCCTACTTACGTGGTGAACCGGCAGGATGTACTTTTAATCCAGTACCAAAACGGCACGGTTGAGGTGATCAATAATAATCCGACTCCTGTGACCCCTTCAAAAGCCGAGACGCTTGTTCCCAAAAAGGAAATACAAAAAAAAGGCGTTTACGACTCGCATTACATGAATAAAAATTGCATTTACTTTAACGGTTTGGCTTTAACTAATTCGGATCTAGCATTCATATACGATCGTGAAATTGCAAAAAGCCGTTTGTCGATTGTGCTATTAGGCGCCTACAATTTTAATGTGCATGCCAATTATACCAACCGCTATATTCAGGCGCTTAATAATTCTAAAAAGAATTACGACCTTGGTTTAGGGATAAATTATTACACCCAGACCCGTAAAAAAACACAATATTTTGTTGGCGTACTTGTTAAATACATGAATTACGAATATGTACGCCAAACAATTATTCCCGATTCGCTGAACGGCATTAGCTTTACCTTTACTAAACAGGAAAACGTAAACAATTTTCAGTTTGCGGGAATGATTGTAAACGGATTGCAAATCCGGATCACACCCTTTTTTACTTACAGGGCATTTATAGGATTGGGCTTAACTAATCCTAATAGCGACATTTCGAAAGCAGTAAAAGAAGATCCGGCTCAAAAAGCACGCTCGATGGCAAAAGCTTATTTAGGCATGTGTGTTGGTTATCGTTTTTATTAATGAAGGTGAGATTTTACATATTCATTTTTCTGGCACTTGTGGTGTGTGTGAATTCATTTGCCCAGGATAAACTTTTTTTGAGAAGCGGCGAAAAAATAAATTGCCGGATTATTTCCGTTAATCTGAAAACAATTGATTTTAAAGATTCTACTGCCTCTTCTTATTTGCTGAGTATAGAGAAAGGCGATGTTTTAATGGCAGAATTTAAAAACGGCGACGTTTACATTTTTGGAAATGAAAATTCGAAAAGCAATACGCCCAAAACAAAGTACGACCGTGAGTTGGATAAAAAAGCAATGATCCGCGAAAAAGAAAGAAGCTTTAAGGATAATATTTTTGGATTCCAACCCATTGATATTGCCTGGGGAAGACTAACCTTTACCTACGAACGCCTGTTTATGGATAAACGCATGGGCGTTGTAATTCCTTTCAGCTTAACTTACGACCCCCGGGTTTTAATTCCAAACAGTTCAAGTGACACCATTGTGAATACAAGGGAAAAAGTGAGACATAATACCGGCTTAATTACCGGATTTGATTTGAATTATTATTACGAAACCAAATCTCATACCAAATTCTTTTTCGGTCCGCGCTTCCGTTATGGACAAGATGTTAATCTTTCGAATATTACAGCATACACCGTACAATTCCAGCAAGGGTTTTTGTTGTGTGACTCAAAAGGTAAAATGGCTACTACAGTTGCTTTCGGTTTTGGGTTTGCCAGAATTATTTCAACGCCATTCAGCAGCGCGTACAATTCAAAGCAATCTTATCCCTGGGCATCTTTTACATTACGTATCGGCATCAGAAAATAACGTTTTTCATAGCCTTCATTCCCTTGTAAACCTCCGCTGTGTACAACAAGTACTTTCGAATTCACCGGAATTCCATTTTTTGAAATCATATCCTTTACTGCAAAAAATAATTTAGCAGTGTAAATATAATCAAGTGGGATTTTGCTTTCCATCTCAAATTTGATTTTAAACTCTAAAAGCTCGCCTGTGTGTTTTGCATAACCCCCGAAATGATATCCGGGAATTATTTCACCATGAGAGTTTAGTTCACCCTCTCCTTTAAGTACACTAATTCCAATTAACTTTTGATTTTCCTTAAGTGACTTTTGAATTCCCCTAAATGTAGTTCCTGTACCGCAGGCACAAAAAATAATATCAAAATTATTTTCTTTAGTGAGAATTTCTCGGCACCCTTTTTCACCCAGTTTATTATTTCCTCCTTCAGGAATTAAATAAAAATTACCAAACTTGTTTTTTAATCCCTCAATAAATACCAGACTTTCTTTTTGTTTGTATTCTTCCCTTGAAACAAAATGCAATTGCATTCCTGATTTTTTTGCTTCCGTTAAAGTTGAATTGTTTTCCGATTCTTTTTCTCCTCTGATTATTCCTATACTTTTTAATCCGGCTAATTCACAAGCGGCGGCAGTGGCATGAATATGATTTGAAAAAGTTCCTCCGAAAGTCAGAATGGTGTCAAGTCCTTGTTTTGTTGCTTCTTCTAAATTGTATTTTAGTTTAAACCATTTGTTTCCGCTGATTTGCGGATGGATAAGATCAAGACGTAACACAGAGACTTCTCTACCTCCCAAATTTATTTTTTGGATTATGGGTGTGTATTCTAACAAAACAGCTTTTATTGCCACCAAACCTCCAAAGCTCAAAATTTCACAAAACTTTAGTGCAATTTGGTGTTTTAGAGTCTTCGTGGCGAGTTTACGATTTTTCTTCCCAAATATTTACCAAATGCACAATGGTCTCAACTGCCTTTTGCATATCCTGCACACTCACCCACTCTTGTTTGCTGTGTATACCATGCTCGCCCGCAAAAATATTAGCACAAGGCATTCCCATAAACGAAAAACGGGAACCGTCGGTGCCGCCTCGAATGCTATCCAACACCGGTTTCAAACCAGTACGTTTAATAGCCTCTAAAGCATTATCAATAATTTGCGGATGCTTTGCCAGCACTTCTCCCATATTTCTATATTGCTGCACAACCGAAAATTCAAATGAACTTTTGTCGTACTGCGCAATTACTTCTGCCGTTATTTTTTTTAACTCTTCTTCTAAAACCAATAAAGTAGGTGTATCAAAGGCACGGATAATAAATTTCATTTCAACCATTTCTAAACCACCGTTGACAGAAACAGGATGCATGAAGGGTTGCTTCTTCTCGGTTGTTTCGGGCGTTTTATCTTTTGGTATTTTATTAATAATCTGCGCGGCCATTTTCATAGAATGCTGCATTTTATCTTTTGCATAACCGGGGTGTGTCGAAAATCCATTAATCTTAATGGTTACCATATCGGCACTAAAGGTTTCGTTTTCTAAAGATCCCGCTGTTCCACCATCTAAGGTATAACCAAAATCAGCACCCAATTTTTTCATGTCTGCTTTATCGGCCCCCCTCCCTATTTCTTCATCAGGCGTAAACAATACTCTTATTTTTCCGTGTTTCACTTCCGGATGCGTCACTAAAAAATGAGCGGCATCCATAATTTCTGCAACACCGGCTTTATCATCAGCTCCTAACAATGTGGTTCCATCAGTTGTAATAATATCATTACCTATCTGATTTTTTAATTCGGGATGCTCCTCTACTTTTATTATTTGTGATTTGTCCGCAGGTAAAACAATATCTTTCCCATCATAATTCTTATGCATTGTTGGGTTTACATTTGTACCCGTACAATCAGGAGCTGTATCTACATGCGAACAAAAACATAATACAGGAACTTTTTTAGTGGTTGTTGCAGGAATGGTTCCATATACATAACCATTCGCATCCAATTCGGCGTCGCTAATACCCATCGCTTTTAATTCTTCTAATAAAATTTTACTTAAGTTCAACTGCTTTGCCGTGCTCGGACATTTGGAAGAAGAAGCATCAGACTGCGTATCGATTTTTGCGTACCTGATAAATCTATCGGTTACGGTGAAACTGTAATTTCTAAAATCCATTTTTTTCTAACTTTTTGATACTGTGAATTTACCAATTCCCGCCTAATCTTCAAATTGAGTGAATGGATAGGTAAAATCGGAGGCTTTTATTAACTTTACTCAACGGCCTC
>JAHEYE010000237.1 GCA_023251695.1 Sphingobacteriaceae bacterium
TACGTCCCGGATCTTTGGTAACGCGAACAGGTTGTTGTTTTATTTTTTGCTGTTCTTTTTGTTCAAGAATTTCATTCTCGTCACGCGTCTCCGTTAGTTTTTCCTTTTTTGGTTTAGGTTGATCTTGAGTAAATTTAGCTTGCTGAACCTGTTGTTTATTATCTTCAACCGGTAAACCGCCTTTCATTAAAAACGAAACACTGCTCTTGCTCGTTCTGCCAATCATGTCGCGGAATAAATTAAACGACTCCAATTTATAAATCACTAAAGGATCTTTTTGTTCTAACGAAGCGTTTTGTACAGCTTGCTTCAAATCATCGAGTTCCCTTAAATGTTCTTTCCACGAATCATCAATCATTGCCAACACAACTGTTTTCTCGAAAGCCAACATCATTTCACGGCCTTTGCTATCGTAAGCCTTCTTCAGGTTAGCCATAATTTGTAAGCCACGGATGCCATCTGTAAACGGCGATACAATGTTTTCGTACTTGTTGTTCGGATTTGTATATACATCGCGGATAGTAGGGAAAACAGTTTCGCAAATGTTTTCTACTTTTAAAGCGTATTGCTTTTGTGCCGTTTCAAATAATTTATTAGTAATGTCACTTTCATTCTCCGAATTAAATTCTTTATCGTTAACAGGACTCTCCACACCAAAGTTTTTAATACACTCTAATGTAAATCCTTCATAATCGCGTGCTTCATGATATTCGGTAACAATGTTCTCAGAAACTTCATACAACATGTTAGCGATATCGATGCTTAATCTGTCGCCATATAAAGCACTGCGCCGACGTTTATAAATTACATCACGTTGTGCATTCATCACATCATCATATTCAATTAAACGTTTACGTGTGCCAAAGTGGTTTTCTTCCACTTTCTTTTGTGCACGCTCAATTGACTTGGTAATCATACTATGTTGAATCACTTCGCCTTCCTCTAATCCCATTCTGTCCATTAAAGAAGCAATCCGCTCACTTCCGAATAAACGCATTAAGTTATCTTCAAGCGAAACGAAGAACTGAGAAGAACCCGGATCACCCTGACGACCTGCACGTCCACGTAACTGACGGTCGACACGCCTACTCTCGTGACGTTCAGTACCAATAATTGCCAAACCGCCTGCATCTTTTACGCCGGGGCCTAATTTAATATCCGTACCACGACCTGCCATGTTGGTTGCAATTGTTACAGTACCTGCTTTACCGGCTTCCGCAACAATTTCCGCTTCTTTCTGATGGAGTTTCGCGTTTAGCACATTATGTTTAATGCCGCGTAATTTTAATGTACGGCTTAATAATTCTGAAATCTCAACTGAAGTTGTACCAATTAAAACCGGACGACCTGCCGCCACTAATTTTGCAGCTTCTTCGATTACCGCATTGTATTTCTCGCGTTTGGTTTTGTAAACAAAATCCTGTTCGTCCTTACGGGAAATAGCGCGGTTGGTTGGAATAACAACCACATCCAATTTATAAATATCCCAAAACTCCTGTGCTTCCGTTTCGGCTGTACCGGTCATCCCCGCCAGCTTATTATACATGCGGAAATAATTTTGCAAAGTAATTGTCGCGTAAGTTTGAGTAGCCGCTTCAATTTTCACACTTTCTTTTGCTTCAATCGCCTGATGCAATCCATCGCTGTAACGGCGGCCTTCCATAATACGGCCGGTTTGTTCGTCAACAATTTTAATTTGGCCGCCATCAATTACATACTCAGTATCTTTTTCGAAAACGGTATATGCTTTTAATAATTGATTTACGGTATGAATACGTTCGCTTTTTATACTGAACTCACGCATCACAGCTTCTTTCGCTACTAATTTTTCTTTTGGGTCAGTAATATTCTTTTCAATATCCGCTACTTCATCCCCAACATTCGGAATGATAAAGAATTTAGAATCGTCAGCGCTTGAAGTTATCAAATCAATTCCTTTTTCAACCAGATCAACTGAGTTGTGTTTTTCATCCACAACAAAATATAGTTCCTGATCGATCTTGTGCATTTCCTTGTTTTGGTCCTGCATGTAATAGTTTTCCGTTTTCTGCAATAATGCTCTTACACCGCTCTCGCTTAAAAATTTAATTAAGGCTGTTGCTTTTGGTAAGCCACGGTAAGCGCGTAGCAATGGAATACCTGCTTCTTTCTCTTTTCCTTCGGCAAATAATTTTTTTGCTTCGGTTAAACAAGTTAACACGTATTGCTTTTGTACACTAACTAATTTTTCTACACGAGGCTTAAACTCATTGAACTCATGTTTGTCCCCTTGCGGTGTTGGTCCGGAAATAATTAAGGGGGTACGCGCATCATCAATTAAAACTGAATCGACCTCATCCACAATCGCGAAATTATGTTTACGTTGCACTAACTCATCAACACCACGTGCCATGTTATCACGCAAGTAGTCAAAACCAAATTCATTGTTGGTACCGTAAGTGATATCACATAAATAAGCTAAACGGCGTTCTTCAGTATTTGGTTCGTGTTTATCAATACAATCAACGGTTAAACCGTGAAACTGAAATAAAGGTGCGTTCCATTCGCTGTCACGTTTCGCTAAATAATTATTTACGGTTACTAAGTGAACGCCTCTTCCTGCCAAAGCATTTAAGAAAACAGGTAAAGTAGAAACTAAAGTTTTACCCTCACCCGTTGCCATTTCAGAAATTTTTCCCTGATGTAAAACAATACCACCAATTAACTGAACATCGTAATGCACCATGTCCCAGGTAATATCGCCACCCGCTGCGGTCCAACTGTTTTTCCAAACTGCTTTTGCTCCGCGGATTTCAATATGCTTTAATGTTTTTGCAAATGTTGTATCGTAATCTAAAGCGGTAACTTCTAATTCCGTATTATCTTTAAAACGATGGGCTGTTTCTTTTAAAATCGCAAACGCTTCAGGTAAAATATCATTTAAAATATCTTCAATTTTTTTGGTGATGTCTTCTTCAATGCCATCAATCTCTTTGTATAATTCTTCTTTGGTATTTACATCCATTTCAGGTTTCGCTTCCATTTCGGCTTTAATGCCATCGATTTTAGCGCACTCTTCCTTGATGTATTCCTGAATTTGTGCTTTTAAATTTTTTGATTTAGCGCGTAACTCATCGTTACTTATAGATTGTAAAGTTGCGTAAACTGCATTTATTTCTTCAACAATTGGCTCAACATCTCTGACATCTTTTTCAGACTTAGTACCGAAGACTTTTTTAAGAAACCCAAACATAATTTTCCCCTGATTTTATAGGCTACCAAAGGTAGCAAAAAATGGGTATTCGCAGGGTTTAAAAAGAGGTTTGATAACCAGTAAATTGGCTTTTTTTAACCAATTAAAAGACAAAGCATGCCAATTATGGATTGGGCTTTTTGTTTTGTATTTAAAAGCCTATTTTTAGTGATACTTATGTACCATCCCGTTACCAGATATCTTCTTTTACTGTGCATATCGGCTTGTTCGTTAGTAAAAGGACAGCAATTTTATTTTAAAAATTATTCGGTTGAAAGCGGTTTACCTTATGTTCAGGTGTATTGCATGTACCAGGATAGTAAAGGCTATTTGTGGAGCGGCGGTTATGGTGGGCTCAGCTGTTTCGACGGTAAAGATTTTATCAATTATTCCCCTAAAAACGGTTTGATCAATCACCGTGTTAACGCACTTTGCGAAGATGATGCGGGAAATATTTATGCCGGAACTCTAGACGGACTTAGTGTTCTTAACCGTAAAAAAATAAAAATAAATTATAATACTAAGAACGGCCTCACCGAAAATGCAATTAATGCTTTGTGCTATCGGAAAAATGAAGGCGTTTACATTGGCACATCACGCGGCCTTTACTGTTTAAACGACGGAAAATTTTCTACCATCAATGGTTTTAAGGATGCCGAAATTAAAAGTTTGTGCTCTTTTGATGGTGTTCTCTGTATTGGAACAAGTAATGGTTTATTTTATTTTGATAAGAAAAATAACAAGGTTGAGAAACAAGAAGGACTTGATAACAGCGTTATTAATTGTTTAAGCGCAACTCCCGGTGATTCTTCGCTGATAACAGGTACTACGAAAGGCTTATCCATCATTAAAACACTTGGGGACAAACCATTTAATTTTCATGTTGAGAACGGACTCATTGACGAAAACATTACATCAGTATATTGCGAAAACAATCATAACATTTGGGTAGGTTCAGGAAATGGTTTATTGAATTTTAACGGAAAGGAATTTTCGTTTTACAATATTTACAACGAAAACAATTCGAACCACATTCTGTCACTTATAAAAGATTTTGAGGGAAATTTATGGATGGGAACACACAATGGATTATTCCGTTACCGCGATAATGCCTTCACCAGTTTTAAGAATGGAAGCATTGCCAACGCGATGGTATTCCAGATTTTCAGGGACAAAAAGGGAGAGCTCTGGTTTTGTTCCGAGACCGGTGTTTACAAATACGCTCAGGGATTTTTTACAACGGTGACTACAAAAGACGGTTTAGCTGACAATTATTGCGTGACCGGAATGGAAAACGACGATGGTACAATCTGGTTCGGCACCAATAACGGAATCTCATGGTATAAGAATGGAAACTTCACAAATCTTACACGCGCGCAGGGATTTAAACTCACAGGCCCTTTAAGTGCCCTTTATAAAGACAAGCAAGGAACGATTTGGGTTGGAGGCAAAGATGGTGTTGCTGCATTCAGAAAAACAAACGGCATTTATGTGCCTACTTATTACATGTTACCTGAATTAACTCAGGAATGGGGTGTCACCGCTTTCATTGAGGATAACAATGGTAAACTCTGGATGGGAACTTCATCTCAGGGTATTTATCAATTTGAGAACGGAGCGTTTGTTTATAAAAATAAAACGTTGAACATTAAGGCCACTTCCTTTTATATGTTGTTATGCGATAAAAACAACATTATTTACGGCGCAACATTAAACGGACTTTGGTTGTATAATGCAGATACGAAAACACAGGAATTCATTTCGGAAAAAGAGGGATTGAATTCAGAATTAATTTACTCGTTGATGTTAACGGATAATGAAAATTCCATTTGGATTGGAACTAATCAAGGTGTGAATAAATTGAATTTGAAAAAATACAGAGAGTCGAAAGTCATCGATATTAAACCTTTCGGAAAAGCCGAAGGTTTTACGGGAGTTGAATGTAATAATTATGGCGTTTGGGAAGATAATGACGGCACCGTTTGGTTTGGTACCGTAAATGGTATTGTGAAATACCAACCGCAAGCTTTTAAAGAAAATAAAGAATTATCACGGACTTATTTTCATTCCATTACGGTACAGAACGTAGACACTGTTTTGGAAAACGGAGCTATTCTTCCTTACAATTACAACAATATTGGATTTTACTACCGTGGTATTTCATTAACTAATCCGGACAGAGTCCGCTATATGAAAATGCTGGAAGGTTTGGAAACCAAATGGTCGGAACCAAGTAC